>NZ_JASCOO010000024.1:0-46331 GCF_029959485.1 Stenotrophomonas sp. PS02301 | reverse complement strand
CGCCCAATCGCATGCGGGCTGTCGCCCCCACGGTCCGCACGCGGACCGTGGGCCCCTTCTCACCATCACCCACACCCCCGCCGCTGCGCGGCCGCCCCCTGACTCAGGGGGCTGTCGTCTCGATACACTTTTTCGTTGCGTCGCTGCATTCCTCCGCAACGTGGCCCCCACCATGACGACCCTCCTGATTGCCGATGACCATCCGCTGTTCCGCGAAGCCCTTCGCGGTGCCGTGCAACGCGTCATCCCCGGCGTGCAGCTGTACGAAGCGGACAGCGTGGAAGCGCTGTACCAGCTGGCCGACCAGCACACCGACGCCGACCTGGTCCTGATGGACCTCAACATGCCCGGCGCACAGGGCTTCAACGCGCTCGTGCATATGCGCGCCCTGCACCCGCAGCTGCCGGTGGTGGTGGTGTCCGCCCGCGAGGAGCCGACCGTGATGCGCCGTGCGCTCGACCATGGCGCCTTCGGCTTCATCCCCAAATCCGCCGATTCGGACACGATCGGCCATGCGCTGGGCACCATCCTGGATGGCGAGACCTGGGCACCGCCGGAAGCGCACAACGTGCCCCAGACCGGGCGCGAGGAACGCGAGATCGGCCAGCGCCTGCGCGAGCTGACTCCACAGCAGTTCCGGGTGCTGCAGATGCTCGGCGCCGGCCGCCTCAACAAGCAGATCGCCTACGACCTCAACGTGTCCGAAGCAACGATCAAAGCCCACGTCACCGCGATCCTGCGCAAGCTCGGTGTCACCAACCGCACCCAGGCGGTGCTGATGGCCGGCAAGCTGGCCATCGATGACGAACAGATCGTGCTGCCGCCCGAAGAAGAGTAGGCGTTATAGCCGGAGCTATGAATTCCAGCGCTACCTGCGCAATTCGCCGCAAACGCTCCACGCCGCAGGCCCGGTGCTAAGCTTCGCGTCCCCTTGGGGAGTAGCCGGATTCCTGCTGAAGGAATCGCCCGTATCAACATACTCGGCCAGTGCGCCGTGGTGCGGGCAACCATCTTGGTTGGCGAGACCAGCGGTCCGCGTGCGCAACGACAGGTTGGGCGCGTCCGCGGTCCGTTGCTCGCTCTCGCCCGACCTGTCGCGTACCCCAATGTCCCCCATTTCGATCCTGCTGATCGGCTTTGCCATGTCCACCGATGCCTTCGCCGCGGCGATCGGCAAAGGCGCGGCCATGCGCAAACCGCGCTTTTCCGACGCCTTGCGCGCCGGCCTGATTATCGGTGTCATCGAAGGCATCACGCCGGTGATCGGCTGGCTGCTCGGCCGCGCTGCACTGGAGTATGTGGAGGCCTTCGATCACTGGATCGCGTTCGGCCTGCTCGGTGCGCTGGGCGTGCACATGATCATCAATGGCCTGCGCCCCGACGAGGGCGCCGAGGAAGAAGACACCAGCAAACACCACGGCTTCTGGCGCCTGGCGGTGACCGGTTTCGCCACCAGCATCGATGCAATGGCGGTCGGCATCGGCCTGGCCTTCCTCGACGTGCATATCGGCGTGATGGCGCTGGTCATCGGCCTGTGCACGCTCACCATGGTGACCTGCGGCATCATGCTCGGCCGCGTATTGGGCGGGATGGTCGGCAAGCGCGCGGAGATCGTCGGCGGCGTAATCCTGATCATCATCGGCTCCACCATCCTGTACGAACACCTCAGCGGCGCCGTGGCCTGATCGGCAGTCACGCCCGCCCCGCGGCTAGAGATCGCCGCGGGTGTCGTGGAAGGCGGCCAGGAACGCGCGCAGCGAGGCCGGCTTGATCGGCTTGGTCAGCAACCGGTAACCGCGGTCACGCGCCATCCGCTTGAGCTCATCGCGGCCGTCGGCGGTCAGCAGCGCACCGGGGATCGCGCGCCCGGCCTTCTGGCCCAGGGCCACCAGCGTGTCCAGCCCATCCAGGCGGTCATGCAGGTGGTAATCCACCAGCATCACATCCGGCCGTTCAACCACTTTCTCCAGTGCCTGGTCGACGGTGCTGGCGGTGATCACCTGCACCTGCCAACGCCCCAGCAACGCCCGCATGCCATCCAGGATCTCCTGGTCGTTGTCCACGCACAGCACGCGCATGCCCGCCAGGGAATCGGCGCGGGTGACCGGGCTCGGTGCCGGCGGTGCTTCTGCGGTTGGCAACGCCGGCGCCGCCACGAGGGGCAGCAGGATCGAGAACATGCTGCCACTGCCGACCCGGCTGCGGGCGTTGAGGCGGTGATCGAGCAGGCGCGAGATACGCTGGCAGATCGACAGGCCCAGCCCCAGGCCCTGCTCGCCCCAGTCGAACGGCTGCTGGTAGCGATGGAACTCATCGAAGATCTGCTGCATGTGGTGTTCGGGAATGCCCGGGCCGGTATCCCATACCTGCAGTTCCACTTCCGGCCCGCGATGGCGCACGGCCAGCACGATGCGGCCCTGGCGCGTGTAGCGCAGCGCATTGGCCAGGAAGTTCTGCAGCACGCGGCGCAGCAGGCGGCGATCGCTGCGTACCCAGGCCGGCCGCGCGAACAGATCCATGCGCAACCCACGGCCGGCCGCGACGGGCGAGTACTGCGCCGCCAGCTCGCGCATCAGCAGGCTGACGTCGAAGTCACCGATCACCGGATGCAGGCCACCGGCATCGAGACGGGAGACATCCAGCAGGCCATCCAGCAGTTCCTCGGCCGCACGCAACGAGGCATCCACGCGCTCGGCCAGATGCCGTTGCTCTTCGTTGTTGTGGTGACTCTCACGCAGCGCTGAAGCGAACAGGCGGGCAGCATTGAGCGGCTGCAGCACGTCGTGGCTGATCGCGGCCAGGAAGCGCGTCTTGGACTGCTGGGCCACCTCGGCTTCATGCGAACGCTCGGCCACGCGCTGTTCCAGCGTTTCGTTGGCTTCCAGCAGCGCGCGCTCGGCGTGCTTGTAGTCGGTGATGTCGTTGTAACTGGTGACGTAGCCACCGCCGGGCAGCGCCTGCCCGCGCATCTCGATCACCTTGCCGTCGCTGCGGGTGCGCTCGAAGATGTGCGGCGAGCCGGCGCGCATGTAGCCGATGCGGCGGTTGATCTGCAGCTCGATGTCGCCCTCGCCGAGCTCACCGCGCTCGGCGTTGTAGCGGATCAGGTCGGCGACCGGCCGGCCCACGTAGAGCATCCCGTCGGGGTACCCGAACATCTGCTGGTAGCGGCGGTTCCAGGCGGTCAGGCGCATGTCCGGATCGACCACGCTGACCCCCGCGCTGATGTTCTCCAGGGTGGTGGAGAGAATCTCGCGGTTGAAGCGCAGTTCCTGCCCTGCCTCGTCGAGCACCGCCACCACCTCGCCCAGGTCCATGCCCGAACCGCGCAGCAGACTGGTCAGCAGCAGGCGGGCCGACGCCGCGCCGATCGAGGCCGCCAGCAGCCGCTCGGTGAACTGCACCCAGGCACGGTCCGCCGGCGCGGAGGCCTGCAGCTCGCGGTCCATGGCCTGCGCCTGCTCGAAGAACGATCGACGGGCGTGGCGGTCGCCCACCACGCGCGAGGCCAGCGCCAGCAGATCACCGACATGCACGTTGCCCGGCCACGCACCGGCCACGGACGGGCGCTGCGCGTAGGGGTCCAGGAACGGCGCCGCACGCAGCCGTTCATCCACGCCCGGGCGCCAGCGCACCGAGACCAGCACCATCGCCGCGACATTGACCAGCAGCGACCAGAACGTGCCGTGGGTCAACGGATCCCAGCCGCTCATGCCGAACAGGTGCTGCGGCTGCAGCCAGCCGATCCCGAACGGGCCCTGCACCAGCCACGCCGACGACATCCAGCCGGCCTGGGTCAGCGCCGGCAACAGCAGCGTGTATACCCAGGTGCCGAAGCCGAGCAGCATGCCCACTTCCACGCCGCGGCGGCTGGCACCGCGCCAGTACAGCCCGCCGATCAGCCCCGGGGCGAACTGCGCGACCGCGGCGAAGGCCATCAGGCCGTAGGAGGCCAGGGTACTGTCGTTGCTGCTGCCGCGGTAATAGCTGTAGGCCACCAGCGCCAGCAGCAGGATGGCGGTGCGGCGGATCCACAACACGCGCGAAGCGACATCCGCCGCTTCTTGATGATCGCCACTGCGGCGCAGCAGGACCGGCATCACCAGATCGTTGCTGACCATGGTGGCCAGGGCGATGGAGGCCACGATCACCATGCCGGTCGCCGCCGAGAAGCCGCCGACATAGGCGACCAGCGCCAGGAACTTGCGGCCCTCGGCCAGCGGCAGGGCCAGCACCATGCTGTCGTCGGCGACGCTGCCACCGGTGCCGAACAGGGTGACGCCGGCGGTGGCGATCGGAATCACCATCGCTGAGATGATCACCAGGTACGCACCGAACATCCAGCGCGCGCGGCGGATGTCGCGCACGTCACCACATTCGACCACCGCCACATGGAACTGGCGCGGCAGGCAGATGATGGCCAGGAAACTCAGCAGCGTCTGGGAAATGAAGCCGACCGGTGGCAGGCCGGTGAACAGCGTATGCGCCGACTCGATCACCGCATCGGTGCGGTCGTTGAGCCACAGGTAGGCGAACAGGCCCAGCGCGACCATCGCGATCAGCTTGATCATCGATTCCAGCGCGATCGCCAGCATCATGCCGTGGTGGTGCTCGGTGGCATCCACCTGGCGGGTACCGAACAGCGTGGCGAACAGCGCCATCAGCAACGCCACGTACAGCGCGGGATCCGTGAAGAAGCCGGTCGGGCCCACGTTGCCGGTCAGCACCTGCAGGCTCATCGCGACGGCTTTGTACTGCAGGGCCAGGTACGGCACGATGCCGATCAGCGCGATCACCGCCACCAGTGCGGCCAGGCGGCGCGAGCGGCCGAACCGCGAGGAGATGAAATCGGCGATGGAGACCACGTTCTGGCTGCGTGCGATCAGCGCCAGGCGCTCGATGATCCGCCAGCCGAATACCCACAGCAGCAGGGGCCCCAGGTAGATCGGCAGGTAGCCGATGCCATTGCGCACCGCCGTGCCGACCGCACCGTAGAACGTCCATGAGGAGCAGTACACCGCCAGCGCCAGGCTGTAGACCACCGGGCGCAGCCACGGGCGATCCGGGTACATCGGGCGACGGTCGCCCCACCACGCCACGCCGAACAGCAGCGCGGCGTAGGCCACCGAGACCAGCAGCAGGATCCAGCTAGAAACCACAGGGTTGTTTCCGCGAGCGCAGCCCGCAGTGTAGCGGCTGGGCCACGCCCGTCGTGGTGCTCATGCCGTGGCCCGCTGGCGGGCGGGAAGCCGGATCCCGATCCGGGTCCCTGCCCCGGGTTTACTGTCCACCTCGACCTCGCCGCCCGCCGCGCGGACCAGGCTGGCGGTCACCGCCAACCCGAGCCCGGTGCCCTCACCCATCGGCTTGGTGGTGAAGAACGGTTCCAGGCAGTGGGCGCGGACCTCCGCATTCATGCCCTGGCCGGTATCGCTGACCCGGATCAACAACTCACCACTGGCGGGCAGGTCGATCAGGGTCAGATCGAACCGGCCGCCATCGGGCATGGCCTGCTCGGCATTCACCGCCAGGCTGAGCAGGATGGACTCCAGCTGCGCCGGATCGAAGTGGATCTGGCCGGTGGCGCCGTCGGTGGCGACGCGGCACTGCACGCGGTCGCCGAACACCTGCTGGAGCATCGGCTCCATGGCCATGACCGTGCCGGCCGCATCCAGCAGCTGGGGGCGCCCCGGGTCCAGCCGGCTGAAATCCAGCAGCCGCCGGCTGACGGTGGCGGCACGGCGGGTCGCCGACTGTGCGCCTTGCAGGGCCTCCTGCAGCGCCTCCTCACCGGTACTGCGGCGGGCCTTGGCGAGATATCCCTGGATCAGCGCCAGCACGTGATTGAAGTCATGCGCGATGCCACTGGCCAGGCGCCCGACGTTCTCCATCTTCATCGCGTGCACCAACTGCTCGCGCGAGCGCTCTTTCTCCTGGATCTCCAACTGCAGTTCATCGCGCTTGCCGGCCAGCTCGGCGCTGCGCTGCCGTGCCACCTGCAGGCTCTCGCGCAGCCCGGTCACGCTGTGGTGCAACAGCCAGGCTCCCAGCCACGTTCCGAACACAGCTATCGCCAGATCGTTCACCGCAAGCAGGACACGGTCCGGACGGAACATCAGGCTGGAGGCATCCACCCACGCCCCCGCCACCATCAACCCGCTCAACCAGGCGGTGGCCCACCCCAGTGGCCGCCGCCCCAGTACGGCGGAGACCAGCAGCACCGGCAGTATCACCACCAGCTGCAGCCGCGATTGTGCCGCCAGCCCCCAGTACGTGTAGGCCAGGGTCGCCAGCAGCAACTCGCCGATCACGAACACAGCGGCTGCCCGCAGCGTGCGACCTGCGTGGTGCTCCAGCAGGCAAACCAGGCACAGCAAGGCGTGAAGGCCGGCGATCAACGGCACCATCACATCCAGGCCGATGCCCATGCGCAGCGCTATCCAGACAGCCATGCACAGGTGGAACAGACCCACCATGTGCAGCAGCCCGCGCAGCATGGCATCGGTACGGCGCCCCAGCGAGGGGGATACGCCGGCGACGGGCACGTCGCGGGGAGAGGGAGGCGGAATGGGCATGTGTGGCAGAATACAGGCCGAAAGCGACAGCAGCCGGCCCCGAGGGGTCATCCAAATGCGTTGCCGCCTGCCTGCACTCGACCGGGAAGTCGTTGCTCCTATGCGTACGTTGTCGCTGGTCCGTCGCGGACTGTCCGCGCTTGTCTGCCTGTTCGCATTGGCCCCGTCCGCTGCGATGGCGCAGCGTTCCGCCGACACGGTGCCGCTGACCGCGCAGGTCGAACAGTGTCACGCCTTGTTGACCAGTGAGCCACGCCTGTCGCTGAGCATGGCGCGCAGCCTGCTGGCCACCCCCTCGCTGCCCGCCTCGATCGAGATCGGTGCGCTGGGCTGCCTGGGCATCGCGCTGCGCTCGCAGGGCCAGCTGGGCCAGACCCTCGATCTGCCTGACAGGCTGCAGGCCGCCGCTGCGCGCGCCGATGCGGGCAAGGAAGACAGGCTGCGGGCGCACTCCATGGCCGCACACCTGCTGCTCTGGCGTGGCGAGCACAGCCAGGCCCTGACGCTGACCAACACCTTCCTTGAAGACGCGGTGCGCGAGCGTGACGTGCAGGGCCAGATCGCCGCGCTGATGCAGATCGCCATGATCCGCGGCGATGCAATGGGTGATGCACAGGGGGCGCTGACGTATCTGCAGAAAGCCACGGTACTCAGCCAGCACATGCGCCGGCCGCCCAACCCGGGCGATCTCATCCTGTATTACAACTATGGCTACGCACTGCTGCGGATGCAGCGGCATGAGGAAGCCAACACGGCCTTCAGCCGGGCCGAGGCGATCGGCACGCGGCTGGGCGGGCAGGAGTTGTTCCTGTACCGCATCGCCAGCCATCGCGCTGAAGTCCAGCGTCTGCGCGGCCAGTTGGCCGACGCCGAGGCCCGGTTCCGCAGCGTGCTCAGCTGGCAGGCAAGGCAAGATCCCCAGGGCCACATCGTGACACTGCAGCGGCTTGCCCGGCTGACCATCGACCAGCACGGTGCCGAAGCCGCACGTCCGCTGGCCGAGCAGGCCCAGATGCAGGCCGAACGCGGTCAGTTCAACGATGAGATCCGCGGGGGCTTGGACCTGCTGGGCGACATCCATATCCTGCTGGGCCACCGCGAACAGGCCCTGGGCTACGCGCGCCAGGCACGGGCGATCGACAGCGCGCGCAGCAAGGGTGACATCCTCAACCAGTTGGCCAAGCTGCAGGCCACTGCCGAGCGCAGCATCGATCCGGCCGAGGTGAATGCGGTGCAGGATCTGGACCGCGTCCGTGTGCTTCGCAACGGCGCGCTGATCGCCCTGCTGGTGGTCGTCACGGTCGCCACGGTGCTCCTGTTGCGCATGCGGCGGCAGCGGCAGCGATTGGCGCTGCTGAGCAGTACCGACTGGGTGACCGGTACAGTCAACCGCCGTGAGGCCGAGCGGCTGCTGAGCCTGGAGTTGGCCAAGGCCGGAGGCGGGCAGCGCAGCGTGGTGATGCTGCTGGAACTGGACGCGTTCAAGGCGCTGAACGAGCAGCATGGCCAGGCAGCGGGGGATGCCGTGCTGCGTGCGGTGACCCGATGCCTGCGCCAGCACAGCGACCGCCATGATCGGATCGCCCGCTGGGCGGGCGGCACCTTCCTCGTGGTCCGTCACGATACCGCCGCCGCAGCGGCCCAGGCGCTGGCCAATCGCCTGCGCGCGGCGATCGAACGGCTGGTGGTGGATATCGGCCCGGGCCAGCACCTGACGCTCACCGCCACTCTCGGGGTGGCCCCCCTGCCGCTGTTCCCCACTGCACCGGCTACGCTGGAGGACAGCCTGCGCGCAGCCGATCGAGCGCTGCAGAGTGCCCGCCGCAGTGGCCACAATGCCTGGGCCATGCTCTGGGGCGAAGAAGCTGGCCGTGATGTGGATCTGTACAGCCTGCTGCACGACCCCGCACGGGCGATGGCCTGCGGCTGGGTGTCATTGGCCGGAAGCCGGCCGATGGCCTGGCTTCCGCCACGCCAGGAGCCTGCACGTCCCGCAGTGGATCAGGACGTGCAGACCGGCCGCGGACAGCGCTGATCGCGCAGGCGGATCAGCGCGTCACCTCGAACCGCACCTCCACCCGCCGGTTCGGCAACAGGCATTCCAGCAGCGCGGCCCGCGGGCGCACGCCATCGCATTGCTGCACCTGCTGGGTATCGCCCTTGTACTCATAGCGGATGCGGTCCGGATCGATACCCCGCCCGATCAGCAGCTCGCGCACCGTACGGGCACGCCGCTCGGACAACGCCTGGTTGGCATCGAAGCCACGCCCCTGCATGCGGTCGGCATGACCCACCAGGGTCACACCGTCCAGCTGCAGTGACTCATCGGCGATGCTGGCCAGCGCGCGGTCCACGCTTTCCAGCGAGTAGGTGCGGATGTCGCGGTACGCATCACGGTCGAACTCGAACAGCACATTGGCCACCAATGGCCCCGGCGCAGCGACGATGGCCGGGGCGACGTCGCACTGGCGGGCCAGCGCCTCGGCGTCATTGACCAGTTCCTCGGCGATCTGGATATACGGCTTGGAATGGCGCCACTGCTGCTGGTTGAACTCATTGCCGGCATGCACCAGCTCGACCTCACCACAGGCGACCTGCTGCTGCGCGCACACGAAGCCCGGCGCACCGTGCAGTACCCGCAGGCGCTGCCACAGGTCATCGCGCAGGTACTTGGCGTTGTTCACCAGCGGCGTATCGGTGGGCAGCGGCGAGACGCCCTGCTCCATGCCGATGATCAGCTTCTCCGATTCGGTCAGCGCCTGCTGCGGGAACGCACTGCGATCGTTGCGGCTGTACTCGTGGAAGGACACGTCCAGCCAGCACTGCGCCTTGGACAGGTGGTAGTCGCGGATCGGCCGCCCACCGTCATTGAGCGCTTGGATGCGGCCCTGGGTGGCCTCATAGGTGCCATGGTCGGCATGGATCGCCTCATCGGTGATGCGCTGCTGCTGCGGCACCAACTGCGCCTGCTGCGCGCCGGCGGGACCGGCCACGGCAGCCAGAAGGGCCGCGGCAAGCAGCGACGGAGCAATACGGTCAATCGGGGAAAGGGTCGTCATCAGGGCATCCTCAGCGTGCCGGGTCGCGGTAGCGGACGGGGTCCGGCCGGAAAAGGTCTTCATCGAACTTGAAGCGCAGGCGCAGGAACACGCCCTGCTGGGTGTACTCGTAACCGTTCAGGTCACGATCGCCGGCGAAGCCGCTCCAGTTGTAGCCGGCCGACAGCCACAGGTTCTGCCGCAGCAGGCGGCCGACCTCCATGCCGTAGGCGTACTGGTTGGCACCGCTCTGCCCACGGAAGGTGGAGCCCAGCACGCCGATATCCCAGTTCTCGGTGATGTCGTACACCACGCGGCCGGAGAACAGCATCGCGCGGAAGCGGCTGTTGACCCGTGCACTATCGGTGTAGGCGAACTGGTCCTGTTGCCACTTGCCGGCCACGCGGCCGGTGAACCACCACGGTCGCGACGGGTGCCAGTCGGCATGCGCCGAGACGATATGCGCGCGGGTGCGTACGTCCTGGCTGCTGCCATCAATGGTGTTGCCGTCGGACAGGGTCAGGCCGCTTTCATCGCGCTCCAGCTTGTACTCGTAGCGGGCCAGCGCGTTGATCCGGTTGCGGTCGGTATCGCGGTAGGCCACGCCGAGCTGGAAACGATCCTGCAGCACATCGCCGCGGGCCTCGTAGCGGGTGCTGAGCAGATAGTTGCGCGCCAGCAGTGTCCAGTCACGGCTGAGCTTGCGGGCGAGCATGAACTGCAGCAGCGTGGTGTTGAACGCCTCGTTGGCCTCGGTATCGGGCACGTCTTCGGAGATGCGGTGCTCGGCACGGATCGCCCCGCGCCACAGCGGGTTGGCGCTGTAATCCAGCGCCAGTGCCAGGCCGGTGCTGTCCCCGGTGCTGCCGTCGATCACCTTGACGTGCTCGGCCGAGCTGGCCAGGCGCAGGCCTTCGCGGATGTCCCAGTTGTTGCGGATACCCGAGGCGGCCTGCACATCGCGGCCGCTGATCGAGTCACGCAGGCGGTACTCGCTGAAGGTCTGGGTATCGCGCAGGTAGCTGCTGTCGATACCGAACACCAGCGCATCGGCTTCACGGTCGGTGGTGGTGATGCCGTAGGCGCTGGTCAGGCCGGTCTGCTTCTCATACCGGCCATACACGCGGCTGCGTTCGAACACCTGGTAATCCAGGCCGGCCGCCAGCCGCTTGCGGTCCTCGCCGCTGACGCTGTGCTCCACTTCCGCACCCGCGCTGAGGCGATCGCTCAGGCGGTAGCCCAGGCCGAACCGGGCACTGTCCGATTCCAGCTCGGTGCCGACCGGCAGGTCGCTGGTGATCGGGCTGCCACTGCTGCTGCCGTTGATGACCATCAGGCCGGTCAGCGGATCCAGCGCCTGCTGGCCGTAGCCCAGTGCGCCGCCACCGGATCCGGTCGCAAACCCACCGGTGAGACCGCCAGCATTGCCGAACGGCACCCCGGACGACCACGGCGAGGTCACGCCGATGGTCTCGCGGATGCTGCGCACGCCCAGGTCCACGGTCAGCCGTTCGGTAGCACCGATGCGTACACCGGCACCGCCGGCATCGCGCTTGCCGCCATCGGGGTTGCGGTCCTCGCTGCGCAGGCCTTCCACATACAGTTCCAGCCGCGGGCCCACCCGGTATGCCAACCGCGCGTTGTACTCGCCACGGCCACCGTACAGCGGCGCCGCCGGGTTGTTGAAGGCCGGATCGGTACGTGCGGCGAATACGCGGGCGTCGAGCTTGTCGGCGCTGTGCGCGAACTCCACCCGCCAGGCATCGCCCTCGACCTCCCCGGTGATGTCCTTCAGGCCCTGCGAGGCGATCTGGTTGATCGAGTTGGTGTTGACCTCGCTGCGGGTGCGCGCGAACTCGGCCACCAGCAGCGTGTTGGCGCCGAACCGGTAGCTCGCGTTCGCGCTGCCCATCTTGAACGCGGCATAGGGATTGCGGTCATCGACCGCCGCCGCGCCGACCTCGAGCTGCTCGGTGAGTTTGACCTGCGCATCGGCGCCGACCACCCAGAACTTCTCGGTGCCCTGGTCCAGCTCATAGGTGATGCGCAGCGACACCGGATTGAGATCGCTGTCGAAGGCCGGCAGGAACTGATTGAGCAGGATGCGGCCGGAGAACGGTTCGAAGCTGTAATCGACCAACCGCGCGAGCGAGCGCACCGAGGTGATGCGGGTGGGCTGGTTGCGATCGCGCACGATCACCTCCACCCGCTCGCTGCCTTCCAGCACGGCGTTGTTGCGCAGCGCATACGGGCCACTGCCCTGGCTGCGGAACTCCTCGATCACCTGGCGCAGCGAATCCTGCATCGCAAACACGTTGCTGCGCACGCGCTCGCTTTCGAAATGCCAGCCCAGGCCGGTAGCGGTGCGGTTGTAGGTGCCCAGGCTGCGCTGCGGGATCGCACCACTGCCGCCGATACCGGTTGCGGTGGCCAGCGTATCGCCGGTCTGGAAGTCGCCGTACAGCAGGTAGCTGCGCTGGTTGTCGATGCGCACGTAAAGACGCTCGGCCGAACGCGCATCGAAGCCGCGCAGCGAGGAATCCCCGTAGACCGGGTAGAACTCTTCAGGCTGGATATCGCGCAGCAGGCGACCACGGGTGTCCTTGTCCGAGTCGTAGGCGGCGGTGAGCAGGTACTCGCCCTTGATCCGGCCCTTGACGAAGAACGCGGTGCGCGCGGCGGCGTTGGCCTTGCCGTTGTTGAACTGGCGTTCCCAGCGGCGGATGTCACGGTCGAAGGCATCGTGATGCTCTACCGGCGAGATCAGGCCGGCGTTGCTGCGCCGGCGGAAGTTGACCACGCCTTCGATCAGACCGGTGGCCAGCAGCTCACGCATTTCCGGCAGGAACCCGATCGTGCCCTGCGCCGTCTCGGCGCCGGCAGTGATGCGCAGCACCACGTCCTGCGGCTCATGCGGGGCAAGCAGGTCGAATTCGGCCACGCCATCGACCACCTGCAGCTGGATGCCCGGAGTGACCTTGTCGGCGTCCAGCGCGCCCGGACCGAGTTCATCGGTGCGCGAGCCGGGCAGGCGGATGCGGCCACCACTGGTCTCGATCGTGGCATAGGTGGTGCCGGCCAGCGCGCGGCCGGCGGCGTCCAGCAGCTGCACACGCACATGCACGGCGCTCTGGCCATCGGCCGGTACGCCATCACGGTCCAACTCGACCAGGATCCGGTCGAGCGTGCCCGGCACCGCGCTGTCCAGCGCGCGCGGGGCAGCATCGGTACTGGCCGGGCTGCGCGGGTACAAGGTGCTGGCATCGCCCAGCACCGGCGTGAAGCGGCCGGGGCTGCCGACGCTCTGCGCCATGGCCGGCACGGCAGCCAGGGCGCAGGCGAGCAGGCTCAGGCGCGGCAGGCGGGACAACGTCGCGACGCGGCTCATGGCTGGCCCTCCGTCGAAGCGCCGGCAGCGGGCGGATGGGCTCTGGGTTGCACGATCGGTCTCTGGTTGGCCGAGTCGGTCGCCTGTTGCGGCGCCCGCGCGGGTTTGCTGTCGAAACGCAGCGGCGGCTGCCCGGTCTCGGTCTCCGGCGCACGCACCTCACCCTGGGTACGGCGGGCCTTGACCTGCTCCAGCACCGGGTTGGCACAGCTGCCTTCGATGAAGTCAGCACGGTGCAGCTCACCGTTCTTGAGGTCCAGGAACAGGCTGTCGGCATCGCCCAGGTTGCGGTTGCTGCTGGTGGTCAGGCGCGCGCCGAGCGGCAACGTGCTGGCATCCACCTTCAGCGTGTGGCTCTGCGGCGGCAGGCCGCAGTAGCTGTACTTGCCCTCCGAATCGCTGATCACCCAGGTGCCGTCGGAGAAGTACAGCCGCACGCCGGGGATGCCCAGTTCTTCGCGGTCCTGCACGTGGTTGTTGTTGCAGTCCACGAACACCTTGCCGAGCACGCAGGCCTGGTCGGTGAATACACCGCCGGTGACGCGCACGCGGTACTCGGCACGGTTGGACGGCAGTGCACCCGGCAGCGGCGTGAGGCTGCCGGTGTCGATGCAGCCGCCACTGAAGGCACAGCCGAACGCCTGTGCGCGGTTGATGCCATCGCCCTGCTGCGCGCCCACGCCGACCCGCACGCGGTAGGTCAGCACGATCTGGCCACCGACCGTGATCGGGCCGACATCAAAGCCCAGCAGCGGGCCCGGCTTGCCGGACGGATCGGTGACGGCGCGGCCATCGGCACGCGCGGTGCCGTCGATGTAGGTGAAGCCGCGCGGCAGGCGATCGATCACGTTGACCGTGCGCAGCGCGCTGCCTGCGGTCTGGCGGATGGTGATCGTGTACTGCACGGTGTCGCCGATCTCCGCGGTCTGGCGGTCACCGTTCTTGCTGATCGCCAGGCCGGTCGCTACCGCGGTGTCCAGCGGCAGGTGGTTGTTGATGATGGCCGCGGTGTCCGAGCCGGCGAACAGGCCGAGGTAGTACTGCGTCGCCATGCCGACCGCACCGGTCGGTGCCAGACGATTCGGCTGCACCAAGTGGTTGGCACCGGCGCTGCCGGCCGGCGACAGCGAGCCGCCCTGCGGTGGGATCAGCGACGAGACGAACTGATAGCTGCCCGGCGGCGTCACGGTGAGCTGGAATTCGCAGCGGGCCGGCGCGGCCGGGCCGAAGGCGAACTGGTAGAAGCCCTCGCTGCCCACCGTCATCGAGATCGCGCTGCCTTCCAGGCGATAGCCGCCGCTGCCGGCATTGAGCACCGAGGTGCGCGGGTCGTAGCCGGCACACAGGCCGACCGGCGCCAGGGTCACGATCGAGCCCGGCACCGGGTCGCGGGTGGTGGCGTCGTAGACCACGCCCGACGGATCCACTGGCAGGCTCTGCTGCGGCAGGTGCTGGCCCGGGCGGAGCACGACTTCCAGCTGGCTGACGCCGTTCTCGTTGATCCGGCAGGCGCTGACCCCGGCGCGCGCGATGGCGGCCGGTGCGTCGCAGGCTTCCTGGATCCCGGCCACGGTTTCGCGGGTGACCGGATTCGGCCACAGGATGTTGGAGGTCGGATCGCGGAAGCGGATGTTCCAGGTCACGCCCGGCACCACGTCGCCGAAGCGGTAGCTGCCGTCGGCACCGGTCGTGGTGGTCTTCACCACCTGGCCGCTGGCCGGGTCGACCAGCTCGACGACCCACGATGGCAGGCGCTTGTCGCCGCCGTCCAGCAGCTGGTCATCGCTGCCGATGTCGTACCACACCGTACCGCCGACCGAGGCGGCCAGCTGGACGGCATTGGGCACGCGGCAGGCGTTGAACTGGATCGTTTCCACGCACTCGGGCAGTTGGGTCACATCGCCCTCGAACGCGCCGCGCTCGGCCGGGGTCGGTGCGCGGAATTCATTCTCGCCACCGCCTTCGACCAGCACCGCATTGTTCACGGTACCCGCTTCCGCGGCGGCAGCACCGACCAGCACCTGCACCTCGATGGTGTCCACCGAGGTGGCGCCGGCGGCCAGCACCTGCTGGCTGCGGCAATCGAAGCGGGTGTCGCCCACTGCGCCGGTGCAGACCCAACCGGTCCCGCTCGGCGCCGCCGCCAGGGTCAGCCCCTGCGGCAGCCGGTCGTGCACGGTGTATTCGCCGCGCGACGACTGCTGCCCGCCATTGCGCACCCGGAGGGTGTACGTGGCGATGTTGTTGACGGTGAAGCGTGCGCTGCCCGCGGTCTTGGTGACCAGCATGTCCGGCGAATCGCCGATCTCACCGAAATTGTTGTCGATCGAGTCCCCGCCCAGCGGCAACACGATCTGGCTGACCGCCGAGGGCACCGTGTCGCGGCCGGTGGCCACGCCGGTGACGACACCGTCCACGGCGCCGGCACTGCTGATGCCGTTGAGGGTCTGCGGCGGCTGGGTCGGCTCGGTCACCGTATAGGTGCCCGGACGCAGCTCGTCGAAGCGATAGCGGCCTTCGGCATCGGTGGTAAGCGTGATCGAGACCGCCTGGCCCAGATCATCGGTGCCGGTCAGCACCACGGTGACGTTGGCGATGCCGCCCTCACCTGCGTCGACCACGCCGTTGTCGTTGCTGTCGTTGTAGACCCGGCCGGCGATGCTGCCGGTCGGGATCTCACCGAAGTTGTTGTTCACCGACTGCTGGTTCACGCCCAGCACCACGCCGGTGATCTTCGACGGCGTGCTGCCCGGCGCGGTCACGCTGCCACCGGTGCTGCCGGCCACGGTACGGCCGTCACGGGTGCCCGCCGGCTGGTCCGGCTCGGTGACCGTGTAGGTGCCCGGCGGCAGGTCGCTGAAGCTGTAGTTGCCCTCGGCATCGGTCACGGTGTCGCGGGTGATCGGATTGCCCACCAGGTCGGTGCCGGTCAGGGTGATGGTGACGTTGGCCAGACCGGTTTCGCCGGGGTCGACCACGCCATCGTTGTTGCGGTCGATCCAGACCTTGCCGCTGATGCCGCTGTTGAGCGGAATCTCACCGAACAGGTTGTCCACCGAGGCGATGCCCGGAGTGGACAGATCGATCGTGCTGATGCGGCTGGGCACGGTGGTCACCGGCGTGGCGGTGCCACTGCTGACACCGTCGACGGTGCCCGCGGTGGTGATGCCGTTGCTGGTGCCGGTCGGCTGCTGCGGTTCGGTCAGGGTGTACGTGCCCGGGCGCAGATCGGCGAAGGCGAAACGGCCATCGGCGTCGGTCTGCACGCTGCGCGTGACGCTGGCGCCGGTGTCGTCGGTGCCGATCAGCTCGATGGTGACGCCTTCGATGCCGGTTTCGGCGGCGCCGCTCTGCGCACCATTGTTGTCGGCGTCGAAGAACACCGTGCCGGAGATCGACACCGGCAGCACTTCACCGAAATTGTTGTTGATGGAGGCCTTGCCTGCCGGCAGCACGACCGCGCTGATCGCACTGGGTACGCTCGCCACCGGGGTGGCGGTGCCGACCGCGGTGCCGTCGATGGTCCCGGTGGCCGTAATGCCATTGATCGTGGCGACACCGTTGAACACCGGCTGCGCAGCCTGCTGGGTCACCGTATAGGTGCCCGCCAGCAGGTCGTCGAAGCGGTAGCGCCCGTCGGCATCGGTCGCGACCGCCGCGACCGGCTGGCCCAGCACATCCACGGTGCCGCCCGGCAGCTGCACCTGCACGTTGGGCAGGCCCGGTTCGCCGGCGTCCTGCACGCCGTTGTTGTTGCGGTCCAGGTAGACGGTGCCGGAGAGCGCGGCAGCGCGCTCGCCGAAGTCATTGCCCGTGGAGCCGGTCACGGGCAGGTTGGTGATCGTGATCAGGTTGCCCGGGGTTTGGCGACCCTCGGCCAAGCCGGTCGGCTGGGTCTCGGTGATGCGGTAATCCTGGCCGGCCACGGCGCCGGGATAGCTGTAATGGCCATCGGCATTGGTCACCAGCGTTTCGGTGGTGTCGTCAGCGGTGCCGAACACACCGTCCGGGCCTGCACCCACGATGATCACCTGCACGCCGGGGATGCCGACGTCGCCGGCGTTGTTGTCGCCGTCATCGTTGCGGTCCAGGTAGACCGTGCCGCTGATCGGGGCGTTGGCCAGCTCACCGAACAGGTAGCCGGTAGCGTCCTGTCCGGGGTTGATGGCGATGCCGGAGATCACGTTGGGCACGGCGGTGCTGCCCGGCGTGGCGGCGTTGCCGGCGGTGTGCTTGCCGTCCAGGTAGGTGGCCGGCTGGGTTTCCGTCAGCGTGTAGCCGGTGCCCGCCTGGGCCGGCAGCAGATCGCTGAAGCGGTAGGCGCCATCGGCATCGGTGGTCGCGGTCAGGGTGACCGGATTGCCGAGCACATCGGTACCGGTGAGCGTCACGATCACGTTGGCGATCGGGTTCTCGCCGCTGTCGCGGAGGCCGTTGTTGTTGCCGGCGGCCACGTTGGAGAAATCTTCGTAGACCGAGCCGGCGATCGAGCCGAGCTTCTCACCGAAGTCATTGCCGCTGGAACCGGTCAACGGCAGCGCGGTGATGTCGATCTGGTTGCTCGGGTTCTCGGCCGCATCGGCGTAGCCCTGCGGCTGCGTTTCAGTGATGCGGTAGTGCTGCCCCACGACCAGGTTGTCGAAGGTGTAACGGCCCTGTGCATCGGTCTGCACGGTGACCGGCGGCAGATCGTCGGCGGTGCCATAGAGGCCGTCCGGGCCTGCGCCGGTCAGGGTGATGGTGACGTCCAGCAGGCCACCATTGGGCTGCGAGCCGCGGCCGCCGGCGTCACCGGCGTCGAAGTCGCCATTGCCGTTGCGGTCCAGGTAGACGTGGCCGGAGATGGACGTGATCGCGTCTTCGCCGAAGTTGAACGCGGTACCGTCGTCGCCACTGGACAGATCGATGCCGACAATGCGGTCCGTCGTGGGCGCATCGCCGCTCGCGCCGGTGGTCACCGTACAACTCGTGCAGGCGACGCCGCCGATCAGGCCGGGATTGATCGCGCTGGGGCGGTTGCGATAGCTGCCATCCGGCAGCACTTCGCGCAGCGTATAGACCTGCAGCGGGTCCAGCCCGATGAAGCTGTAGCTGCCGTCATTGCCGGTGGTGCGGGTGTCCAGCACGGTGCCGGAAGCATCGAGCAGCTCGATGGTGGCGTTGGCGATCGGCGCATCACCGGCATCGCGCACATTGCTGTAGTTGCTGTCCACGTAGACGATCCCGGACAACGACGGGCGACGCACTTCGGGGAAGTTGTAGCGCACGGCATCCACGCCCGCGCCCAGCGCGATCGTGGTGTAGACCGAATCGGCGCTGGTGACCGGCGTTACCGCGGCGAAGACACCACCAGCCGACGGCGCCTGCGCGCCCGTTGACGGCGGCGCAACCGGACCGTTGACGTAGGCGGTCGGCTGGCTCTGGGTCAGGGTGTAACCGGCGGTACCGGCCGGGGCCAGGTTCTCGAAGCGGTAGGCACCCTGCGCGTCGGTGGTGGCATCCAGCGAAACAACATTGCCGTACGCGTCTTCACCACTGAGGTGCACGGTGACGCCGGAGATCAGCGGCTCACCACTCTGCAGCGTGCCACCGTTGGCACCGTCGCGGTCGCGGTCCTGGAATACCACGCCGGCCAGCGAGGAACGCACCACGGTGTGGGTGGTGGTGTCCTCGTTGTTGCCCGGCTCCGGATCGAGCTGGTCGCTGGTGGCCTTGGCGGTATTGAGGCCATTGCCGTTGGCCGGAAGCGTGGTCCAGCGCGCGGGAATCAGCACGCGCACCTGCCCGTCCAGGGCCAGGTCGCCCATGCGGCAGGTGACGGTGCGGCCCACCAGCAGGCAGTTGCCGAGGCCGGTGGTCTGCACGCCCGGGTCCGCAGTGGCGCCGCGCTTCTGCCAGGTGATCGCAGCCGCGCCGCCGAGCACTTCCAGCCCTTCGGGCAGGGTATCGGTGACGACCACGCCATCGCCGTTGAGCGGGTTGGTACCGCTGCGATCGCGCGAGAGGCTGTGCCCGGGGCCGTGATTGATCACGTCCAGCACGAACCAGAACGGCTGGTGCAGGCTGACGGTGCCCGCCGCCGCCGGCAAGGCCTGGGCGGGGTCGGCATTCGGGGCAAGCACCACGCTGGACTTCTTCATTTCCAGGTCCGCGCGGGTGCGGATGCTGGTTTCCTGGGTGGCGGTGTTGTTGCTGGTGTCGCTCTCTGCTTCAGAGGACCGTGCGGTGACCGAGTTCTTCAGCGTTTCGCCGGTCGCCGGCGGTGCGGTCATGTACTGGTAGACCAGATACAGATAGCTGGTCTGGTTGGCGGTGATGACGCCTTGGTCGGCCGTGGGGACACCGGCGCTGGGCATGGTGCAGGAAATGGTCTGCGGCCCGGTGCTGGGATTGGTGCTGCCAGCAGCCACCGAGCAGCGGGAGCCGACCGGCTCCAGAGCACCCTGCGGACCGGCGATGTTGCCGGTTTTGCTGCCGACCAGGCTCACGCTGGCGCCGGGCGGCGGGCTGATGGTGTCATCGATCATCGTATGCGTGGCCAGCGAGGGCCCCGCGTTGCGCACGCTGATCTGGTAGTAGATGTAGTTGTTGGTTTCCATCCCGGTGCGGGAGTCGAAGCCCAGCGGGTCCACCGCGCCGATGAAGTTCTGGTCGATCTTGTTGACAATCAGATCCACGCGACCGGCGTCGAAGGGCAAGGTGGCGTCCTTGGTGTCGTCGTCGGTGCGGCTGTTGTAATCGTAGGTACGGCCATTGGCATCGGTGCCGCTGGACGGGTCCGGCGTCCCATCGTCATTGAGGTCGAAATGGAAGCCACCGGTGTTGGTGAACTGGCGTCCGGTATTGCCACTGTTGACGTTCGGGCGGATCTCCACCGTCATCGTTTCCGTGGAGTTGTTGGCCATGTCCTTGGGCGTGCAGGTCAGGCGCAGCGTGGCCGGTGCGCCACCGGTGTTGAACCAGGAGGTGCCGCCGGGCGCCGGTGCGGAGCTGACCGACGGGTCGGTCGTGGTGACCTTGCACGCCTTTTCCGCTGCGTCCGAACCGGTGCGCAGGGCGGAAAGCAGCACGAAGCCGGCATCGTTGGCAGGCAGCGTGAACAGGTCGCTGAAGACCACACCGCGTGCCGTCGATGGCCCCATGTTCTGGTAGGTGATGCGATAGATCGTGTTGACGCCGGCGCGCCCGGGAGTACCCGAGGTGATGTCCTTGCGGGTGGTGGCGACATTGGCCACCGCATCGATCTGGACCCAGTCCGAGGCGGTGTTGTTGCTCTGGTCGATCTCGCCGAGCGCGCCGGGGATGGCCGGATTGATACGGACACCGGCCGTATTGCAGAAGCGACCCGGCAGCAGCGGCTGACCGCCGCACGTGCCGGCCGGCTGGTTCTGACTGTCGAACAGGCCGCGGTTGACGGTAAAGCCTACGACCGCGGTCTCGTTGCGGCCCAGCACCGTGGTACCCGCATCGCACACCCACGCGCTGCCAATCAGGCGGCAGGTCCAGCCTGCCGGCGTGGCGTCCGCAGTCACCGTGGTGATCCCGTTGACGAAGCCCGGGATCGGATCGTTCACCACCACGCCAGTCGTGGCTGCGCCGCCGTTGCGGATGGTCAGCGTGTAGCTCACCGAGGCGTCGCTGTTGCGGATGATGTTGTCGGCCTCGCCCGTCGCGTTGGTCTGCTTGGTGATCGACAGGTCGGCACGGTCGTCGGTGGCACGGCTCTCGCCACCGGCGCAGTCATTGGTGTCGTTCGGGTCGCGATCGATGCCGCCGGCGGTACCCGGCTCGAGCGAGCCGCCGCTGCCACCGGTGCAGGCGTCGTTGCGCAGCGCCCCGGCGGTGCGCGCCAGGGTCTGCAGCGCCAG
This sequence comes from Stenotrophomonas sp. PS02301, assembly GCF_029959485.1. Lineage (NCBI taxonomy): Bacteria > Pseudomonadati > Pseudomonadota > Gammaproteobacteria > Lysobacterales > Lysobacteraceae > Stenotrophomonas > Stenotrophomonas sp. PS02301. The sequence continues at coordinate 25,462 of NZ_JASCOO010000024.1, read as the reverse complement.
TGCGGGCGCGTTGGCATTGACAGCCACCGGGTAGCCGGTGGCCAGGGTGCAGGTCACCGTTTGTGCCCGACCGACGGCCCAGACACGATCGACGCTGCAGCTCCACCGCCCCACGACCACCGAGGTGCCGGGCAGGATCGGCTGCCCGCTGGCATCCACCCACTCCTCGCCGGGTGCCAGCGTATCGACCACCTGCAGATTGCTGGTCACCGTGCGCGGCCCCAGGTTCTGCACGCCCAACGTGGACGTCATCATGCTGTCGCTGCGCACGCCGGTGCCGTTCCACACCGGCACCAGCAGCGGGGCCTTGGACTTGCTCATGCGCAGGTCGGCGCCATCGGGAATGACGGTCAGGCCAACGGTGCCACTGTTGTTGCCCGGCACCGGGTCCGGCGTGGCCGCACGGATCTCTGCCGTATTGCTGACCACCCCACTGCTGTTGGTACCGGTCGAGGGCACCTGCGCGGTGATGGTGATGATCGCCTGCGCACCCGGCGCGAAGCTGCCGGCCAAGGTGCAGGTGCGTACGCTCGCTCCGGCATTGCTGATGCAGGTCCAGCCGGCCGGCGCCACGCCACCAGTGATCACGAATCCTTCCGGCATCGCGTCGGTCACCACTACGCCGGTGGCCGCACTCGGGCCATCGTTGCGCGCGGTCAGGGTATAGGTCACCACCGAACCGGCTGCCGCCGGGGCCGGCGAGACCGACTTGGACATCGCCAGGTCGGCACCGGCGGTGACCGCGGTGGTCACCTGCGCGGCATTGTTGTCCGGCACCGCATCGGGTACCGAGCCGGCATTGACCACGGCGGCATTGACGATGTTGCCGGTGCCGACGTTGACCTTGCCGCGGAACTGATAGCTCGCGCTCGCGCCCACGGCCAGGGTGCCGTTGTAGGTGCCGTCCTGCGCACTGAAGCTCCAGTCCGCACCGCTGGGCGTACCGACCAGCGTGACGTTGGGTGGCAGCGTGTCCACCACCCGGAAGCCGGTGGTGGTGCTGGGACCGTTGTTCTTGACGGTGAGGGTGTAAGTGATTTCGCCGCCACCGATCACCGGGTCGGGCGTGGCGGACTTGCTCAGCGCCAGATCGGCCGCTGCCTGGATGGTCGTGGTCTGGTTGGAGATGTTGTTGCCGGTATTGGTGTCACCGGCAAAGAAGGGGTCATTGCCCGGCAGCGTCACGATCGGCGTGGTCGCCGGCGGCAGTGCGGCGGCGAAGCCGATCGCTGCATGCAGGCTGATCGTGGCCGGCTGGGTCTGCAGCGTGGTGACCGGCAGCTTGAACTGGTACGGCGCGCCGGACGCGGTCAAGGTGGGGTTGGTGCACACCACGCGGGTCGTGCCGGCACTGCCGGGCGAGGCGCTGCAACCGGCCGGTGCCGGGCTGCCCAACGCCGTGCCGACCGGCAGGTCGATGATCGTGACGCTGCCGGCCGCGGTGTCGTTGGCACCGTTTTCGACCTTGATGTTGTAGATCACCGTGGTGCCCGCCGGTACCGGGTCGTAACCGGTATCGGAGAAATCGGTGATCTGCAGATCGATCGCCAGGGCAGACAGCGGCAGGACCAGCAACAGGGTCGCCAGGGTGGCGCGCCACCAGCCCAGGCGGGCGGATGTGTCTGCGCGCTCGAACGGCGTCACCGCCGCGCAGATGGCTGCGCGATCGCTATGGCTGGACATGCGTTGTTCCCCTGTTCCGGTCTCTGCTGCTTTCAGAGGGAACGCACTGCGCTCCCGTGACGTGATGCGACCTGACCGTGCACGACTGTCGCCATTGGCACGCTCAGGCGGGGCGCATTGTGGTGGTGCAGCATCGGCAAGTCAGTGCCGCCCGCTCACGCTGGCTCACACTTGCTCACACGGGGAAACGCCGGGTCAGGCGGTCAGCAGGTAACCCTGTCCACGCAGGGCGCGCATCGGCAGTTCCGCGCCGGTGGCCGCACGCACGCGCGCGCGCAGGCGATGCACCAGCACGTCCAGCCGATGCGGGTCGAAGTCCCAAGGGGTATCGGTGATGCGTTCGATCAGCCGCTCGCGGGTGATCGGCTCACCCGCCGCGTCGAACAACAGTTGGAGTGCAGCACGCTCCATGGCGGTCAAGGCGAGCGTCTGCTGCGTGGGCGACTGCAGCGTCCAGCCATCGGCAGAGAGCTGCCAGGCCCGCTGCACCTCCGTGACGGTCTGCACAGCCGGGCGCCCTGCGGACAAGCGACGACGCAGGCTGAGCAGCCCGGCGGCCAGCACGTCCAGGTCCAGCGGTTTCACCAGGTACACATCGGCCCCCTGGGTCAGGCCATGCGCCATGTCGTGCGGACTGCCACGCCCGGTCAACATCACGATGCCGATATCGGCGGCCTGACGCAGGTGGCTGGCCACCGTATACCCGTCTTCGCCGGGCAGGCCGACATCGAGCACGACGATATCGCAGCGATCATGCAACAGCGCGCGGTAGAGCGCCTCTGCACTGCCCAGGCCCCGCACCGCGGCACCGCGCCACTGCAGGTCATCGAGCATCAGGGCCAGCAGTTCCGGGTCGTCCTCGACCACCCAGACGGTCAAACCGACCAGTTCCTTGTGTGCCGCTGGCAGCTGCGCGCCGCCGCGGTTGTCCTGGTCTGCCGTCACGTGACCGCTGCCTCCCTTCACCGGCCTGCAGTCTAGCTGCCGCCCGGAAACGAGCCAAATGCGATAGCGCCCGCACCCCGATCGACGGATGCCAACGCTTGGAAACGGCTGTTGCCGGTCACGGCCGTGGATCGTGACCGGCCCTGTCCTTTACTCGGCCGGAACGCCCATTTCCTTCAGCAGCTCCGGCGCCGGGTAAACCTTGGCCAGCAGCCAGCGCAGGTAGCGCATGTCCACGTGCACCGCGCGCTTGAAGCGCGGGTCGAACCACCAGCTGGCGCTGACCGACTCCCAGTTGCTGTCGAAGTTCAGGCCGATCAGCTCGCCCTTGGCGTTGAGCACCGGCGAGCCGGAGTTGCCACCGGTGGTGTCCAGGTTGGTCAGGAAGTTGACCGTCTGGGTCTTCAGCACCGGATCGGCGGTGGAACCGAAATCACCCTTGGCGATCGCGTCCAGCAGCGGCTTGGGTGCATCGAACGGATAAGCGTTGGTGTTTTTCTCGACGATGCCGGCCACGGTGGTCACCGGGTCGAAATGCACGGCATCACGCGGCGACAGTGCCTCGACCTTGCCGTAGCTGATGCGCAGCGTGCGGTTCGCATCCGGGTAGACCGCGCGGCCCTGCTTGGCACGCCAGGCGAACAGCGCCTGCATGTACGCCGGGCGCAGACGCAGCTGCTCGCCTTCGCGGGTCTTGCGCTCGTCATCCAGGCGCAGTTGCGCGGCGACCAGCGGGCCAGCCAGATCGATCAAAGGATCGCGTGCGAGCGCCTTGCCCTCTTTCGCCGCAGCAAAGCGCGACAGGCGCTCGGTTTCCTCGCCCAGGTGCGTGTTGGCGTACAGCGTGTCCAAGGTCTTGGCGAGCGCGGCCGGGGTGCGGCCGAAGGCAGCGTCGAACGCGGGCACGCGCTGCGCGTCGGGCAACTGCTGGTAGCGGGTCAGCAGCGTGGTCAGCAGGGCTTTTTCGATGGCCGGATCGTAGCGGCGCTGGACCTGCTTGAGCACGCCCTCGATCAAGGCCAGATCGCGCTGCTGGTAGCCCGTGTCACGCTCGGCATCGGGCTTGGCCGATTCGATGCGCAGGCGCTCCAGGGTCAGCGCCGAGCGCAGCAGCTGGCTCTGCGCCGCGAGCAGATCCAGCAGCAGATCGCGCTCGCCCACCGAGGCGCCGCTGGACAGCGAGCTCAGCAGGGACTGGATGTCGCCCCGGTACTTCGCGTCGGTGGCCTGCAGCATCGCTGCCTCATCGGCGGCACGCTGCGCCTTGGCATCGCTGCGCAGCAGGCCTTCCAGCTCACCGGCGGCGCGCTTGCGGTTGTTCTTCAGCGACTGCAGCTGCGAGGCGTAGCGGGTGCGTGCCTGCGCGTCCTTTGCACTGGCCGCTTCGATGGTGTCGATCATCTGCTGGAACACCGCCACGCGGCGCGGCAGCACGGCATCGATCTGGCTGGCGAATTCCGCGGCGGTGCGATGGCGGTAGGTGATGCCCGGATAGCCGGCCAGCATGGCGTAATCGCCGGTCTTCGGGCCGTCGATCGCCATCTTCAGGTGCGCTGGCGGGTGGTACGGCACGTTGTCCACGCTGTACGGCGCGGGCTTGCCGTCCTTGCCCACGTAGGCACGCAGCAGGGTGAAATCGCCGGTGTGGCGCGGCCACATGAAATTGTCGATCTCATCGCCGTAATTGCCGATCGCGCGCGGCGGCGCGTAGACCAGGCGCACATCGCTCAGCTCAAGCTGGCGGATGCGATAGAAATCGGTGCCGTAGTACATGTCCGCCACGCTGCAGCGGATGTTGCCTTCCTTCTCGCAGTCAGCCACCAGCTGCTTGCTGGCGCGGTCCACCGCATCGAAGTACGCTCGCCCGGTCTTGCCGCGCGCATCGCGCAGCACTTCATCGGTGACCTTGTCGAACCCGACCGTGACCAGCACGCGGAAATCGGGGTTGGCCGCGCGCTCATCGCTGCGGCCGGTGGCGATGAAGCCCTCGTTGATCAGGTTGTGCTCGGGCGAGGTGTTGTACTGGATCACGCCCATGGCCACATGGTGGTTGGTCAGCAGCAGGCCGTCGTCGGAGACGAACGAACCGGTGCCACCACCGGCACGCACGACCGCACTCAGCGGCGGCGCGGTGACGTTGGCCAGGTCGCCCGGGTTGCCCTTGAAGCCGGCCGCCTTCAGCGGTTTGGCCAGGTCCGGCAGCTGGGTCGGCATCCACATGCCTTCGTCGGCATGGGCGCCGGCGGCGAGGGTCAGGCCAAGCGCCAGCGCGGCGGTGAGGGGTTTGCGTGAAGACATGGGCACATCCGGTACGTCAGAACAGCCAGAGACCTTAGCCACTGAGGCCCGGCAGGGCAACGGCCGATGGTCAGGGGCGCCTGGACCGTCGGCCGTGGCTTACTTCTCCCGCCGCCAGTTCAGCGACCCACGGTTCTCCACCGTGCTCGACTCCAGCTCCACATCGAAGCCACGGCGCAGCAGGTACTTCAGCGTCAGCACCGAGCCACTGCCGACCAGCGAGACGCCGTAGCCGATGTACAGCTTGGGCGAGATGTACTTGCCAAAGCCGATCACCGAGCCACCCAGCGCGCGCGACTGGCTCACGCCGGCGTCGTCCAGGCCGAGCTTGGCGCCCAGCTGCGACGCGAGCAGGCCGCTGCCGGCCGACAGCGCCGCCGAGGCCGCGTTGACCTGCTGGGCCTGGTCGCTGCTGGCACCGGTGAGGCTGCGTCCCAGCACCAGATAGGCCAGTGCTTCGGACTGCGACATCGCCGGTTCCGACCACACATCCACACGTGGCGACTGCGCCCGCCCGGTCACGTCGATGCCGGCGGTGACATCGCCGACGGCGCGCTGGGCACGGATGTTGATGCGCGGATCGGAGACCGCGTTGTAGTTCCAGTTCAAGTTGCCGCGGGTGATGGTCAGGTCCTGGCCGTAGGCCTTGTAGCGCCCACTGACTTCCAGCCCGCCGTTGGCGGTCATCTCACGCCCGGGGCGTGCCCACACCTGCATCTTGCCGGTCAGCGCCCCCTTCAGGCCGAACCCGGCCATCTTGACCTTGTCGCCCAGGCTCACGGTCAGGTCCATGTCCAGCGGCGAGCTGGGGCCCTCTTCCGGATCGACCGGATCCAGCACCACCACGTCTTCGGAGACCGAGGTACCACGGTCCAGGCGCTCCAGGTCCAGATCCGCTTCAGGCACGTGCACGGTGCCGCGCAGCTGCATCGCGCTGCCGGCCAGGGTGAAGTCCAGGTTCGGGTTGGCGATCACGCGCAGCTCGCTGGTGTTGGCCAGCAGCACGTTTTCGCCGTGGATATGCAGCTGCAATGGCTGTGCATCGCCGAACCACGACAGCCCGCCATCCACGTACAGCGTGCCTTTGCCGGAGTTGGCCTGCGCGCTGATCTTGGCCGAGCCATCCGGCTGCGCGGTGAAGCTGCCCTTGCCTTCGGCAAAGGTCAGGCCGAGCGCGGGGAACTCGCCGTTGAACTTGCTCAGCGTCGCCTCACCGCCCAACGACGGCGTACCCCGCGTGCCGCGCAGACTGACGTGACCTTCGATCAGGCCGGTCGGGCGCACGATGTCGGGCGAGAACAGTTCCAGCCAGTACAGCCGCGCGATGTTCATGTACAGCTCGCCGGTCAGCGGCGCGTTGGCATCCCAGCCGGTCTGCACCTTGGCATCGACGAAGCCGTCGCCCTGGAAACCGACACCGAGCTTGGCGTTGATCTGCTGCGGGGTCATCTCCAGGTTCACCGAGAACTGGTCATAGCGCACCAGCTCGCCACGCGCGTTGTCGCCCAGGCGTACCCCGCCTTCGCGCGAGGTGACCGAAGCGCTGCCTTCCCACGCGTTGCCGCGCGGCCGGATGCGCCCATCCAGATTCACTTCACCGCGCAGGAAGATGCGGCGTCCGGACTGCGGTGGCAGCCACGGCTGCACCAGCGCCAGCGGCAGCGCATCGCCGCGCACCAGCAGGCCTTCGCGGGGCCAGTTCGCACTGGCGCACAGCGCGCCGCCCGTGGCGGCACCCAGGCACGCATCGCTCAGGGTGAAGTTAGTGCCCTGCACGCTGAAGGTGGCCGGCGCGCGCAGGCTCCAGGCATCGCCCTTGACCGGTGCGATACGCAGCGCGGTCAGATCACCGCGCCAGGCCTGGCCCTGCTGGCGCACGCCGCCTTCCAGCGCGACAGCACCCAGCTCGTTTTTCGTCTGTGCATCCAGGCGCAGATGGGAGAGGCTGCCGCGGGCATTCACGTTGAGCGTGTCCAGCAGCATGCCGACCTGGATCTTGCTGCCCTGCACCGCCAGCGTGCCGCTGTCGCCCTGCCACGGCAGGCGCCCCTGGATGCTGATCGCCTCGGCGCTCCAGTCGTCCCAGCGCAGGCCACTGCCGACCAGATCGGCGGTGATGTCCGGTGCGGTACGCGCGCCCTTGATCAGCACGTGGCCGCGCAGGCTGCCGCTGCTGTTGGGCAGCAGGTCGTCCAACTGCACCGGCTCCAGCTGCGCATCGATATCCAGGCGGTCGCCCACCGAGCCTTTGGCGGTCAGGCGGCTGTTGCCCAGCGCCAGCCGGAGGTTGCCCTCGCCCTGCTCGCCGCGCAGCGCGAACTTGCCCTGTGCATCCAGCGCACGCTTGCGCAGCGTGCCCTTGATGCCGGGCACATCGACGGTGGCTTCGTAGCTGCCAGCGGTACCGGCCGGACTGCCGGCCGGCGGCGGCAACTGGCGGCCCTTCGATGCAAACGAGCCGGACAGCTTGCCGTCCCAGCCCGGTGCGAAGTAGCCCGGATCAAAGCCGGCCAGTTTGGCGGCCACGTCCCAATCCAGCTGCGGGGCCCAGGCCACCTGGCCGGTGACATCCAGCGAACCGCCCGGGGTGCTGGCCTGGAGCTGCTTGATCACGGCGGCCTGGTCATTGCCGCGCACGTCGAACTGCAGATCGGCGACCTGTTTCTCGCGTTCCACCGAGGCACGGCCAACCGCCGCCCACGCCTTCAGCGTGCCGGCCAGGCCCATGCGCGCTTCTTTCAGCGTCACCGGCACCGGCGCAGCGGCGCCCGGGGTGGTGGTATCGGCGGCGGGTACGAAGGTGAGGTCGTTGGCGACGATGGAGAAGCGCAGGCTCGCGTTTTCCTTGTCGGTGAAATCGGCGATGCCTTCCAGCCGCGCCTGGCCACCAAAGCCCTTCACCTGCAGCGGCGACACGGTCAGCACCTGGTCGGCCAGACCCACCTTGGAGGGCGCCAGTTCCACCGCGATGTCGCCCTGCTTGAAGCTGCCCTGCAGATTGGCCTGGCCACCCTTGCCATCGGCCTGCACATCCAGCGCCATCGGCGTGCTGGTGCTCGCGTCCATCCCCGGCACCAGCAGCGCCAGGTCCAGTTCCTTGCTGCGCGCAGCGAGTTTCCACACCGGGTCGGTGCGGCCATCGAACACCAGGCTGGCCTGCAGCGGCGCCGGTGCATTGCCGGCGATCGCCACTTCCATATGCCCCAGGTCGCCGCGTGCGACCAGGCCCAGCCGCGCCGGGGTGCGCCCGCGCGGGGCCGGCATCAGCGCGCCGATGGTGATATCGGTGTCGTAATCGCTGCGCGGCAGGTACCGGCCATCCACGCGGAAATCGCCCATGTCGCTGTCGACCTTCAGCTGGGTCGCGCGGAATTCGCCATTGGCGATTTCCACGCCACCGCGCACCTTGGCGATGTCGATCAGCGGCTGCTGCGCCTGGGTGATCCGGAAGCCATCGATGATGATGGTGTCGGCCTGGATCGCCAGCGGCATTTCAATCTGCGGCAGCGAGTCCGGCCACGACGGCAGCTCGAACGGTTCGTCACTCTTGGCCAGGTTCAGCGTGGCGTTCTTGATCTGCAGCGCATCGAGCTGCAGCTTGCGCCCCAGCAGCGGCCGGATGTCCGGATCCAGGTAGGCGCGTTCGGCGGTGAAATGGATGTCGTCGTAACGGAAGTCCAGGTCGTGCAGCACCAGCGGCCCGGCGACCGGGCCATCCACCTTGCTCCAGGTGAGCGAGGCGCCGACCGGCAACCGCGCGACCACCTGGGCCAGCAGCACATCACGGCCGGCCACGGTCTGCAGCAGCCAGTACACCAGCAGCAGGGCCAGCAGCACCAAGCCGAGCACGGTGAAGCCCGACCACGCCCAGAAGCGGCGCTTGCGGTAGAAACGCACGCGCGGCGGCGGCGGCGTGGCAGGTGCAGACGGCGTCGGCGTGCTCACAGGTCCGCTCCGATGTTCAGGTACAGCTGGAACTGCGAATCCGGGTTGTTCAGGCCATGCGCGATATCCACGCGCACCGGGCCCACCGGCGATTTCCAGCGCACGCCGAAGCCCACGCCGGTATGCAGATCGATCGTATTGTCGAATGCGCTGCCGGTGTCGACGAACACCGCCGCACCCCACGGCCCGCCCTTGAAGTAATGCTCATACTCGGCCGAGCCGACCACCAGGTTCTTCGCGCCGAGCGCGTATTTGTCCGGTGGTGCAGTACGCGGGCCGACTTCGCGGAAGGCATAGCCGCGGATGCTGCGGTCGCCACCGGCGAAGAAGCGCAGGCTCGGCGGCATCGCGACCAGATCGCTGGTCCAGGTGGTGCCACCTTCGCCGCGCAGGATCAGGCGGTCGCTGTCGCCGATCTGCACATACCAGCGCAGCACCATGTTGGCCTGCACGAAGCTGGTGTCCGAGCCGGCACCTTCGACGCCGCCACGCAGCGTTGCACTGCCGCTGATGCCGCGGCGCGGGAACATCTCATCATCCACGTTGACGTAGTCGGCCACCAGCTGCGGGTAGACCAGCGTGGAGGTGTTATAGACCGCATCGGTGAACTCGGTGCCCGAGGCATACCGCCAGCGCTCACGCAGGGCGTTGATCGAGGCGATCGCGGTCCAGTTCTCGTTGATCTCGCCACTGCGGCTGGCCGAGAGTTTGAAGTTGCGCAGGTCGATGTAATCGGTCTGCTCGTCATAGGCGCTGGCGGTGAACGCATACCAGCCGTCGAGCCAGGCAAAGCCCGGGATGCGGTAGCTGGTGACCAGGCTCTTGCGCTTCTGCGCATAGTCGAGCTGGGTGTTCATCTTGTGGCCGCGGCTGTTGAGGAAGCGCCGCTCCAGGCCACCGCGCACACCGGCGCCGCTCTCACTGCCGTAGCTCAGGCCGGCGGTATAGATCGTGCGCTTGGCGCGGGTCAGGTTGACGTCCACCGGCACATCGCCGTTGTCATCGGCCTGGTCCGGGCGCGGCTGGATGTCGATCACGCTGAAGTAATCGAGCTTGGTCAGCGATTCGCGCAGGCGGTCCAGTTTGCCTTCGTGGAAGTAACTGCCTTCGTCCCAGTACACCAGCGGGTCGAACAGCTTGTCGACGAAGTAATCCTGATGGAAGCGGATCTCGCCCATGTTGTAGCGGCGGCCACTGTCCCAGGTCAGATCGACGTCGGCCGCGTTCTCGGCGCGGGTGATCTGCACCTGGCGCTGGGTGAAGTCGGCATCGAAATACCCGCGCTCGGCCAGGCGCCGGGTCACCCGGATCTTGCTGGCTTCGTACTCGGTGTGCTCGAACCGCTGGCCTTTGCGCGGCTTGAAGTTCTCCAGGTCTTCCTGGAGGTACTGGTCCAGCTGGGCCGGGCCGGTGATGTCGATGTGCTCGCGGCGGACCAGGGTCGGCGGTCCCTTCTCGACCTGGATCACCACGCGCAGGTTCTCGCCTTCGCGCGGGCTTTCCACGGTGATGGTCGGGTTGTAATACCCGAACGGCTCCAGCGCCTCACGGGTCTGGCGCTCGGCCTGCGACAGCAGATACTCCAGCCGGGACTCGCCCTGCGGCTTGCCGATGGTGTCGTACAGGGACAGCGAGACCTCGATGTTCTCGATCATCTCGGCATCGTCGCCCTTGTCCAATCCTTTGATGTCCACTTTCTCGATGGTCCCCCGTGCATGTGCCACCGAGGCGGTGGCAAGGGACAGGAACATCAGCGGAAGGGCGAATTTCGTTGGCTGCATGGCGACAGCATAACGGGCCATCGCGAGCATGCGAAATCGGCGTGGCCGTTTCAGAACGGCGGTGAAGAAGCCGTTAAATTCCGCGAGAAAGTCGTCAGCGTCGTGTCGGCCCTGATCGATGACAGCACGGTGTCGGACAGAACCGTCCGCGACGCCCCATGACGCACCCAGCGCGAACGAAGCGCTGCACGCGCCACGCCTGAAAACGCAGAAGGCGCGAACCGCCGAAGCCGTCGCGCCTTCTGGTGAGCCTCGAGGCGTCCTGCCCCGCAGCGTCAGTTGGACAGGTGTTCGATCGCCGCCACGCTGCCCAGGCGGTCGCCCAGGCGCTTGAGCAGGGCCAGTCGATTGGCCCGCAGCGCGGGATCCTCGGCATTGACCATTACCGCATCGAAGAACGCGTCCACCTGCGGGCGCAGGCGCGCCAACCGGTTCAACACGCTCACGTAGTCCTTCTGGTGCAGGCTGGCGTTGCTGTCATCGATGGCCGCTTCCACCGCTTCGGCCAGTTCGCTTTCGGCCGGCTCGGCCAGCAGCGCCGGGTCGATCATCCCCGGGATCTCGCCCTCCGCCTTGCGCAGGATGTTGCGGATGCGCTTGTTGGCCGCGGCCAGCGCCTCGGCTTCGGGCAGCGCAGCGAAGGTGCCGATGGCATCGATGCGGCGGTCGAAATCGTACAGCGAGGCCGGCTTCAACTCGGCGACCGCGTTGAAGTGCGTGGCCGGCACGCCCTTGTCGGCGTAGTAGCCGCGCAGGCGGTCGATGATGAAGTCGTACAGCTCCTGCGGCAGCGCCTCGGTCTTGCGTTCGGCACTGGGCTGCACGCCTGCCGGCAGGCCGGCGGTGGCGGTACCGATCAGCGCGCGCAGATCCAGGTCGAACCCGCTTTCGATCACCGTACGGGCAAGGCCCAGCGCGTTGCGGCGCAGCGCGAACGGATCCTTGTTGCCGGTCGGCTTCAGGCCTGCGGCGAAGCCACCGGCCAGCGTATCCAGACGCTCGGCGATGGCCAGCACCTTGCCCAGCGGCGACAGCGCGATGTCATCCCCACCGAAGCGCGGCTGGTAGGCCTCGTCGATGGCCAGCGCGACCTCGGGCGACTCCCCGCCGACCACGGCGTAATGCCGGCCGGCAATGCCCTGCAGCTCCGGGAACTCGTTGACCATGCGCGACTGCAGGTCGTTCTTGGCCAGCACCGCAGCACGCTTGGCCAGCACCGGGTCCACGCCCACCTGCGGCGCGATGGCCTCGGCGAGGGCGGCCACACGGGCGACCTTGTCGGCCACCGAGCCCAGCTTGGCCTGGTAGGTGACGGTCTTCAGGCCGTCGCCCATCGCTTCCAGACCCTGCTTCAGATCTTCGTCGAAGAAGAACTTGGCATCGGAGAAGCGCGGACGGATCACGCGCTCGTAGCCCTTGGCTACTTCGGCCACGTCTTTGGATTCAATGTTGGCGATGCCGATGAACTTCTCGGTCAGCTTGCCGCCGGCATCGAGCACCGGGAAGAACTTCTGGTTGATCTCCATCGTCTCGATCAGCGCTTCCTGCGGCACCGCCAGGAACTCGCGCTCGAAACTGCACAGCACCGGCGCCGGCCATTCGACCAGGTTGACCACCTGTTCCAGGTTGTCCGGGGTGATGCGCGCCTGGCCACCGGCCTGCGCGGCCGCCGCGTTGACCTGCTCGACGATGCGGGTACGGCGCGCGTCGGCGTCGACCAGCACATAGGCGGCCTGCAGCGAGGCGACGTAGTCCTCCGGCGCGCTCAGCCACACGGTCTTGTCATGCATGAAGCGATGCCCGCGGCTCATGCGGTCGGCCTTCAGGCCCAGCACCTCGGCCTCGATGATGTCCGGGCCGTGCAACAGCACCAGCCAATGCACCGGGCGGGCGAAGCCGTAGGTGTGGCTGCCCCAGCGCATCGGCTTGGGGATCGGCATCGCGGCGATCGCCTCGCGCAGGATCTCCGGCAGCAGCGTCGCGGTACGCGCGCCCGGCGTGGTGGAGCGGTGCACGAAGCGCTCGCCCTTGGCATCGCTGGTGCGCTCCAGCGCGGTCCAGTCGATCCCGGCCTTGGCCGCGAAACCCTGCAGCGCCTTGGTCGGCTGACCCTCGGCGTCAAGCGCGATGTTCAGGTACGGGCCCAGCACTTCGCTGTGCTGTTCCGGCTGTTCCAACGCCACGCCGGGCAGCAGCACCGCCAGGCGGCGCGGCGTGGACAGTGGCTTGGCATCGCCCCGTTCGATGGCCACGCCACGCTTGCTCAGGCCGTCGACGATGCCATCGAAGAAGGCCTGGGCCAGGCCCGGCAGCGCCTTGACCGGCAGTTCTTCGGTACCCAGTTCAATCAGCAGCGGCTGCATCGTGCTCATGCCTGCACCTCCTTGGCGGCGACGGCTTCGAGGCGCTTGGCCTCGTACAGCCTGGCCACGGCCTGGGCCAGCGCGCGCACGCGCAGGATGTAGCGCTGGCGCTCGGTCACGCTGATCGCGCGGCGCGCATCCAGCAGGTTGAACGCATGGCTGGCCTTGCAGACCTGCTCATACGCCGGCAGCGGCAGGCCGACATCGACCAGCTTCTGTGCTTCCTTTTCGCAGGCATCGAAGCGGTGGAACATTTCGTCCACGTCGGCGTATTCGAAGTTGTAGGTGCTCTGCTCGATCTCGTTCTGCAGGTACACATCGCCGTAGGTGACCGGGGTGCCATCCGGACCGTAGGTCCAGATCAGGTCATAGACGTTGTCGCAGTTCTGCAGGTACATGCACAGGCGCTCCAGACCATAGGTGATCTCGCCGAGTACCGGCTTGCACTCCAGGCCGCCGGCCTGCTGGAAATAGGTGAACTGGGTGACTTCCATCCCGTTCAACCACACTTCCCAGCCCAGGCCCCAGGCGCCCAGCGTCGGCGATTCCCAGTTGTCCTCGACGAAGCGCAGGTCATGCACCAGCGGATCGATGCCCAGCGCCTTGAGCGAATCCAGATACAGCTGCTGGATGTTGTCCGGGCTCGGCTTCATCGCCACCTGGTACTGGTAGTAGCGCTGCAGGCGGTTGGGGTTCTCGCCGTAGCGGCCGTCGGTCGGGCGGCGCGAGGGCTGCACGTACGCGGCATTCCAGCTTTCCGGACCGATCGAGCGCAGGAACGTGGCCGGGTGGAAGGTGCCCGCACCGACCTCCAGGTCCAGCGGCTGGATCAGCACGCAGCCCTGCTGCGCCCAATACTGGTTGAGGGTCTGGATCAGGCCCTGGAAAGTGATCGGAACGTTCGGGATCGCGGACATGCGGCGGATTCTTGCCTGCAGAAGGGGTGCGCTAGTATAGCGACCGACCGCACGGGCCTTCCGTGCCTGGGGAAATGGAGGATGGATCCACGCCTGCCTGCGGCGTCTGCCAGCGTCCCTGCGGGGGGCGTCTCCCTGCCGGACGGCCGCCTGGATTTCGACCAGGTCGCCGCCGCCCTGGTCGCCGATGGCCTGGTCGCCGCCGCCGATCTGGAGCGCATCCGCTTCTCCGCCCCGGGCGCACGCAACGCCAGCGAGGTCCATCCGCTGGTGCTGCTGGCCAACCTGAAGCTGGGCGCCAACGGCGGCGGTGAGCTCGGTCTGGAGCGCCTGAGCGAATGGCTGGCCCAGCGCGCGGGTGTGCGCTACCTGCGGGTGGACCCGACCCGGGTCGACGTCTCGGCGGTCACCGCCCTGGTGTCCCACGCCTATGCCCGCCGCCACCGCTTCCTGCCGCTGGCGGTGGACAGCGAGCGCGTGCTGGTCGCCACCAGCGAGCCGCTGGCCCAGGAATGGCTGCGCGACCTGCAGCACCTGAGCCGCCGCCGGATCGAGCTGGCGATGGTCAACCCGCTGGATCTGCACCGCTACACCATGGAGTTCTACGGGGTGACGCGCTCGGTGCGCGGCGCCCGTGGCGATGTCCGCGGCGAGACCAGCAGCACCCTGCCCAGCTTCGAGCAGTTGGTGGAACTGGGCCGCGCTGGCGACGTCAACGCCGACGACCAGCACATCGTGCACATCGTGGATTGGCTGCTGCAGTACGCCTACGAGCAGCGCGCCTCGGACATCCATCTGGAGCCGCGCCGCGACATGGGGCGCATGCGCTTCCGCATCGATGGCGTGCTGCACAAGGTGTTCGAGGTGCCGCCGGCGGTGATGACCGCCGTGGTCAGCCGGATCAAGGTGCTGGGCCGGATGGACCTGGCCGAGCGCCGGCGTCCGCAGGACGGCCGCATCAAGACCCGTTCGCCAGGCGGGCGCGAAGTGGAAATGCGCCTGTCGACCATGCCCACCGCATTCGGCGAAAAGTGTGTGATGCGCATCTTCGACCCGGATGCCGCGTTCAAGAGCATCGACCAGCTCGGCTTCAGCCCGCAGGAGGCGGCCGGCTGGACCGCCCTGGTCGAGCGCCCGCACGGCATCGTGCTGGTGACCGGGCCCACCGGCTCGGGCAAGACCACCACGCTGTATTCCACGCTGAAGCGGCTGGCCACGCCGGAGGTGAACGTCTGCACGGTGGAAGACCCGATCGAAATGATCGCGCCGGAATTCAACCAGATGCAGGTGCAGACCAACATCGACCTGGATTTCGCCAGCGGCGTGCGCACCCTGCTGCGGCAGGACCCGGACATCATCATGATCGGCGAGATCCGCGACCTGGAAACCGCGCAGATGGCGGTCCAGGCCTCGCTCACCGGCCACCTGGTGCTGTCCACCCTGCATACCAACGATGCGCCCTCGGCGATCACCCGCCTGCTCGACCTGGGGGTGCCGCATTACCTGCTCGCCTCCACCCTCAACGGGGTGCTGGCCCAGCGCCTGGTGCGCACCCTGTGCACCCACTGCAAAGTGCCCACGGCGCTCTCGGCCGAGCAATGGGCGGTGCTGACTGATGCCGATGCGGCATTACCTGAGGCGCCCACGCCATATGCACCGGTCGGCTGCATCGACTGCCGGCGCACCGGTTTCCTCGGTCGCGTGGGCCTGTATGAGTTGCTGCCATTGGGTTCCAGCCTGCGCCGGCACATCCGCGCGGACATGGATCTGGCCGCCTTCAACCGTGTCGCACGTGCTGAAGGGGTACGAACCCTGCGCCGCGCGGGGCTTGAAAAGGTAGCGGCAGGGCTGACTACAATCGAGGAAGTCCTCTCGGTCCTGCCTCCCCCGGATGAATTCCGCCCCGTTCCTGATTCTTGAAACCGGCCAACCCGTCGCCTCGCTGCGCCGCTACGGGCGGTTTTCGCACTGGATCCGGGTCGCGGCCGGGCTGGATGCCGACGAGACCGTGGTGGTCGATGTCGAACATGGCGGCACCCTGCCCAGCCACCGCGATTTTGCCGGCGTGATCGTCAGCGGTTCGGCCGCCTACGTCACCGACCGCGCCGAGTGGAGTGAACGCAGCGCACAGTGGCTGCGCGAAGCCGCCCACGACGACCGCCCGGTGTTCGGTATCTGCTACGGCCACCAGCTGCTCGCCCACGCGCTGGGCGGCGAAGTCGCCTACAACCCGGCCGGGCGCGAGTCCGGCACGATCGAGCTGGCGCTGGATCCTTCCGCAGTCGACGATCCGCTGTTCGGCGGCCTGCCGGCCCGCTTCCCGGCCCACGCCACCCACCTGCAGACGGTGCTTCGCGCGCCCGAGGGCGCGGCGATCCTGGCACGCTCGGCGCAGGACAACTGCCACGCCTTCCGCTGGGGCGCACACGCCTGGGGCGTGCAGTTCCATCCGGAGTTCGCCACCCACCACATGCGCGGCTACGTCCGCGCCCGCGCCGAGTGCATCCGCCAGCACGGTGGTTGCGCGCGCAGTGTCGCCCGCGACGTCAGCGCCGCGCCGCTGGCCCGCCAGCTGCTGCGCCGTTTCGTCCGCCAGGCACGCAACGCCTGAGCCCCGCGCGGGGGACGTTATCCGGGCGCAACGCAGCGTCCGCGCCGCGCCGGGCGGCCTTCAGGTCACGCGCCGGGAAAACAGGGATAATCGACCGCAATCGGGCGTTCGCGCCTTCTCCCCTGTCCCGGAATGTTATGAGCGAGATTCGCAAGCTGCCGGCCTCCGCCGGCGCGGAATGGCTGGTGTCGGGTTTCACCCTGCTGCGCAAGGCGCCGCTGGCGCTGGGCCTGCTCGGCGTGATCTGGGCCGTGGCCGCGTTGCTGGTGATGTCGCTGGCGATGGTCAGCCCGGCGCTGAGCACGCTGGCGCAGCTGTTGATGGCACTGGCCGGCCCGCTGTTCTTCGGCGGCCTGGTGTGGGCCGTGCGCGAAGTCGACCAAGGTCGTGTCGCGCAGCCGTCGCACCTGCTGCAGGGCCTGCATGAAGGCCGCGCCTTGAACCTGCTCGCCTCGCTGCTGCCGCAGCTGGTGGCCGGCCTGTTCCTGGGCGTGTTGTTGCTGGTGCTGATCGGCAGCAGTGGCCTGCAGCACTTGAGCGAGGTGATGGTGCAGCTCAACGCGATCAGCCAGTCCGGCGCGCAGCCGGACCCGGCGCAGATCGAAGAATTGATGGCGAGCCTGCCGGCGATGCGCATCCTGCTCTGGCTGGCACTGGTGGTGGTGACCTTCCTGGCGATGGCGCTGGCGCTGTTCACCCTGCCGCCGCAGGTGATGTTCGAGCACCGCAACGGCCTGCAGGCGATGCGCCTGAGCCTGCGCGCCTGCCTGCACAACGTGCTGGCGATGCTGGTGTTCTTCCTGCTCGCCTTCGTGGCGGTCTTTGCGATCTATTTCGGCGTGATGCTGGTCGCGCTGATCGCACAGTTGATCGGTGGCACGATGCTCGCGCTGTTCGTTGCGCAGCTCCTGCTGATGGGCGTGGTGATGCCGGTCTTCGCCGGTGCCATCTACACGGCGTGGAAGCAGATGTTCGGCCAGCAGGGGCCGCAGACCCCGCCGCCGATGCCGGGCCCGAACAACGTGTTCGCGGCCTGATCCAGACAAAACCCCGGCCTTGGCCGGGGTTTTTGTTTGTGCCTTACTCCGGCTGCTCTTTCCCGCCCGGGCGTGGCACCAGCCAGCGCGCAGCGTGGATGCCCAGTTCGTAGAGCAGGCACATCGGAATGGCCAGCATCAGCTGCGAAACCACGTCCGGCGGCGTCAGCACCGCGGCCAGCACGAAGATGCCGACGATCGCGTAGCCGCGACCTTCCTTGAACTGCTGCGGCGTGATCCAGCCGAGCAGCACCAGGATCACCATCGCCACCGGCAGCTCGAAGCTGGTGCCGAAGGCGAAGAAGATCGCCAGCACGAAATCCAGGTACGCCGTCGCATCCGGTGTGATCGCAATCACCTCCGGGCGGAACGTGGTGAGGAAGTGGAACACCGCCGGCAACACCAGGAAATACGCGAACGCGCAGCCCAGATAGAACAGCAGCACCGACGAGGCCAGCAAGGGCACCGCCAGGCGCTTTTCGCGGGCATACAGGCCCGGCGCCACGAACGACCACAGCTGGAACAGCAGCCACGGCACGGCGATGAACACCGCCACGAAGAAGGTCAGTTTCAACGGCGCGAAGAAGGCGCCCGCCGGGTTGGTCGCGATCATCGTCTGCCCGTTCGGCAGCTGCGAGATCAGCGGTTCGGCGATCATCGTGTAGATCTGCCGCGAGAACGGCATCAGGCCCAGCAACACCACGCCCAGGCCGATCAACGCGCGCACCAGGCGCGCACGCAACTCGATCAGGTGTTCGACCAGCGAACTCTCGTTGCTTTCATGCTCGCTCATCGCGGTGCCTCTTGGTTCGGCGGCGTGGGCACAGGCGTAAGCGGTGCGGTGTCAGTCGACGGCGGCAGGGCCGCCGGCGGATCTGCACGCGGTGCGCTGCCATCGATGCCCGGCGGCGCCATCGCATCGCGCGGCGGCTCGGCCTCCTCGGGGGCCACCACATGCTGGGCCACGCTGGCCGGCGAGCCCGGTGCGGGGCCGGTCATCACCGGTTCGTCGTCCGCAGCGGCAGCCGCAATGCCATCGCCATGCTGCGCCACGTCCTGGCGCATCTGCTCGGCCTCGCGACGCACCGCTTCGCCACTGGCGCGCAGCTGCGACTCGGTATCGCGCATCGAGGTTTTCACATCGTCGAACTGCCGCTTGATCTCTTCGGCGTGCAGTTCACGCTCGAGCTCCTGCTTCACCGAATCCCACTGGTTGCGCGCGCGGCGCACCCACAGCCCGGCGAAGCGGGCTGCCTTGGGCAGCCGCTCGGGGCCGAGGACGACCAAGGCCACCACCGCGATGACCAGCAGTTCACTGAAACCGATATCGAACACGCCAAGCCGCCCGGATCAGCGCGGGTCGCGGTCGTGCTCGGTCTGCGACGTCGTCGTCGAGTCCTGCGGACGCGAACTGTCGCTGAGCTGCGCGTTCGGCTTGTCCTCGTCGCGCATGCCCTTCTTGAATTCCTTGACGGCGCTGCCAAGGTCCTTGGCGCCGCTGGTCAGTTTCTTGGTGCCGAACACCAGCAGAACGATGACCAGCACGACCAACCAATGCCAGATGCTGAAACTGCCCATGACTCGCTCGTTACGTAGTGATCAGACGGTTGAGCATAGCGCACCGGCGGTAAGCCGGCGCGCGTGACAAAAGTCAGTTGCCGTCCAGCGATTCGGTACGGACTTCACCGTCGCCGACCGGCTGGAAGCCCTGCTGCGGGGCGGGTTGGGCCGGCACGGACTGCAACGGGGCGGTGGTCGCGCCAGCGGCGACCGGGGCCGGCGCCTGTTCAGGTCGAACCGGCACGGCAGCGGCGCGCGGGGCGGGGGTCGGTGCAGGCGCGCTGCCTGCGGTGCCGCGCTTCTCGCGGGCGGTGTAGGTGGCTTCTTCCAGGCGATCACGGAAGGCGACCACGTCCACCGACGGCGGCTCGCCGACACGGCCTTCAAAGACCATGCGCGGCGTGGTGTTGCTGCCGTAGGCATCCAGGTTGGCGGCATCGTCGATCTGCAGCACGGCGCCATCCAGTGCCACACCGGCGAACAGCCCGCGGGCGCGCGACCAGGACCAGATTTCGGCCTTCAGCTGGCCATCGGTGGCGGCGGCAGCGTTGCGGCCGACCGGACCGGCGGCGACGCCGGCATCGGCGCCCAGGGTGAACTTGCCGTTGACGAGATTGTCCAGGCTGCGATCGTTGCGGAACACCAGCACCACATCGGAGGACTGCACGCCGGCCTGGAAGCCGATGCTGCCGCCGGTGAGCTTGACGAACACCGGGTTGGACCAGCTGCCATCCGGCGTCTTGACGGACATCAAGCCATGGCCGCGACGGCCGCCGATCACCAGACCGGCCTTGATCGTGTCGGGAATGACAATGACCGCGCGACCTTCGTCGAGCAGCTTGTCGGGAATCCCCTGCTCGGGGATGTCCTGGATTTCATTCAGGACGCGCACGGCATTGCGGGCGCGCTGGTCCTCCTGTGGCCCGGCCATGGCCTGGGTCGACAGCAGGCTGGCGGAGATCAGCAGAACAAGGCTGAGGCGGCGCATGGGTGGGCTCCAGAAAGTCGATTCATACAAGATAGCGGCAGGTACGACCGGGGTCGATACGCTTCTCGACGTTAGAAGGCCGGCGATGAATCGGCAATGAGTATTCCGGGCTATCGATATGCCTGCCAGATCGCGTTCATCATCCAAATCCATCCCGCCAATCGCGCAGACCTGCGAGAATGGCGGCATGCTCGACGCACCCGACACCGCCGTGCTGGCGGTCAATCTAGGCACGCCCGAGACGCCAACCGCCCCGGCGGTGCGTCGCTACCTGGCTGAGTTCCTCAGCGACCCGCGCGTGGTCGCGATTCCGCCGTTGTTCTGGAAACCCTTGCTGTTCGGGCTGATCCTGCCATTGCGCAGTGGTCGTTCGGCCGCCAAGTACGCCCAGGTCTGGCTGCCGGAGGGCTCCCCGCTGATGGTCTACACGCGCCGGCTGGCCGAGGCCATGCAGGGCCTGATGCCCGACCTGCGGGTGCGCCATGCGATGCGCTATGGCGCCCCGGCGCTGCCGGCCGAGCTGGACCGGCTGGCCGCCGAAGGCATGAAACGGATCGTGGTACTGCCGTTGTATCCGCAGTATTCGACCACCACCACCGCCTCGATCGAGGACCAGGTGCGCGAGTGGCAGCCGAAACATCCCGGCGTCACCGTGACCCTGGTGCGCGATTACGCGGTCGATCCGGACTGGGTCGCCGCCGTCGCCGGCAGCATCCGCCAGTGGTGGGAACAGCACGGCCGTGGCGAGAAGCTGGTGTTCTCCTTCCACGGTATTCCGCAGCGCCTGGCCGACGCCGGCGATCCGTATCCGCAGCGCTGCGAAGCCAGCGCCCACGCGATCGCCCAAGCGCTGGAGCTGGCCGACGATGCCTGGCAGCTGACCTACCAATCGCGTTTTGGCCGTGAGAAATGGCTGCAGCCCTATGCCGAACCCACCCTGTGGGCGATGGCCGAGAAGGGCGTGCGCAGCATGGACGTGGTCTGCCCCGGCTTTGCCACCGACTGCCTGGAAACCCTGGAAGAGGTGGCGATGGGCTTTACCGAGACCGTTGCCGAGCGCGGCGCGACAATGCGCTACATCCCCTGCCTCAACGACGCGCAGGCGCATGCACTGGCGCTGTCGCGGCTGAGCATCGCGGCGCTGGCATGACGCTGCAGCCGTTCTCGCTGCCGGTTGCCGGCAGCACCGTGGCCGGCCTGCGGTCGGCTGAGACCGGCGGCACGCGTGTTCTGGCGCTGCATGGCTGGCTCGACAACGCCGCCAGCTTCGTACCGTTGGCGGCGCAGCTGCCGGCGCTGGCGCTGGTGGCGATCGATCTGCCCGGCCACGGCCACAGCGCGCACCTGCCGCCCGGCACGCAATACAACACGCCCGGTGCGATCTGCCACGTGCTCGACGTCGCTGATGCGCTGGGCTGGGACCGCTTCGTGCTGCTCGGCCACTCGATGGGCGCCGGCATTGCCAGCCTCACCGCGGCGGCCGCACCCGAACGCGTCGAGCGCCTGATCGCGATCGAGGCCCTCGGCGGCCTGCGGGGCCCGGAGAATGAAACCGCACAGCGCCTGCGTGAGCATGTGCGTGCCGCGCGGGCGCTGCCCACCCGCAAACTGCGCGTGTTCCCTGATCTGGCCGCGCCGATCCGCGCCCGCATGATGGCCAACCAGCTCAGCGAGCCGTGTGCGCGCCTGCTGGTCGAACGCGGCGTCAAGCCTGTTGAAGGGGGTTTCAGCTGGTGCAGCGATCAGCGCCTGATGCTGCCCACCGCGATGCGCCTGAGCGAAGCACAGATCGACGACCTGCTCACCGCGATCGAATGCCCGACCCAGGTGATCTACGCCACGCCAGCGCAGTCGTATTACCCGGAGCCGTTGCGCAGCCAGCGCATCTCGCTGCTGCGCGAAGGCCGCTTGGCCGTGTTCCCGGGCACGCATCATCTGCACATGGAGCATCCCCAGGTGGTGGCCGAGGTGATCCAGGGCTTCCTCGCCGGGTAAGCCCTGCACGGTGCGACACACGGTCGCACTCAACTTATCCCGGCAGCGACCGATACCGATGATGCAGGCCGATTTTCATTGGCCGCACTGTCGTCGCTTGCTCCGCCGTTGCGAAGCCGCGCATCACCCAGGCTTCCAGGGAACGTCGTCGCAATGCCGGATTGGCCGTGCCATCGCCCACAGGACCGGGCCATGCCGGCGGTGATTGCCACCGCCGACGCGGCGTTTTCCGCTGCGTGCTCTCTGCGCGCCTCCCTGCTTCTTTCCGCTGCCGCACCCACCGCTTCGCCGGTGACGGGTGTGGCATCCGCCTGCGCGCGATCACGCCGCGGGCTTTCCGCTTTCTGATGATTCTGGAGCCGCCATGACCGCCATTCCCGATGCCTCGTCCCGCCCGCCCGATCTGCTGCGCACGCGCATGTCCCGGCCGTCCGCTGACGCGGCCTGTCTGGTCACCGCAGGGGTACTGCTCGCCGCCGCCGTGATCGCTGCGATCGGGCAGCGGCAACCCTGGGCGCTGGTTCCCGTCGCGATCGCAGCCGCACTGTTGGGCCTGCTCGCGCTGCGTGTGCGGCAGCAGGGCAATGCACTGCGGCAGGCACAGACGCGGGCGCTCTCGCTGGCCGCGGAGGCGGCACGCGCGCAGGCGCGTGATCGCGTCGAACACACGCACGACGCCCAGGTCCGGCAGGCGCTGGATGTCTCCCGCACCGCAATGATGATCGCCGACAACGACCACGTGATCCGCTACGTGAACCAGTCGGTGGTGACCCTGCTGCGCAACCAGCAGGCCAGCCTGCGTGAGGCCTTCCCCGACTTCGATGCCGAGCGCCTGGTCGGCAGCAGCATCCACCGTTTCCATGCGAATCCGGACCGCATCCGCGCCATCCTCAATACGTTGATGGCCACCCATCACGGGCGTGTGCGGATCGGCCCGGTGCATTTCGCCCAGGTTGTCACGCCGGTATTCGATGCGAAGGGCCAGCGCCAGGGCTTCGCGGTGGAATGGCATGACCGTACCCACGAATTGCTGCTGGAACACGCCGTGGCCGATATCGTCGAGGCGGCCAGCAAGGGCGATCTCGATCGCCGGCTGCAGGCCACGGACGGAGGCGCGAGCTTCCTCAACGGCCTGACCGGCGGCATCAACCAGCTGCTGGACAGCGTGGGTGGCACGGTCGGTGAGATCCGCCGCGTGCTCTCGGCGCTGGCCGATGGCGATCTGGACCAGCGCATGCGGGGCGATTTCCACGGGTCGTTCCAGGCCATGCAGCGCGATGCCAATGCGACGGCGGAGCA
Source organism: Stenotrophomonas sp. PS02301 (assembly GCF_029959485.1). Taxonomy (NCBI): domain Bacteria; kingdom Pseudomonadati; phylum Pseudomonadota; class Gammaproteobacteria; order Lysobacterales; family Lysobacteraceae; genus Stenotrophomonas; species Stenotrophomonas sp. PS02301. The sequence continues at coordinate 2,040 of NZ_JASCOO010000024.1, read as the reverse complement.
ACTGACCGCAATGGTCGAACGGATCAAGCAGTGCACCGGCTCGATTTCGCTGGCCGCCAGTGAGATCGCCAGTGGCAACGATGATCTGTCCGAGCGTACCGAACGCCAGGCTGCCCATCTGGAGGAAACCGCCGCCTCGATGGAGGAGCTGACCTCCACCGTGCGCCAGAACGCCGAACACGCGCGCCAGGCCAGTGCGTTGGCGCACGGCGCGCATGATGTCGCCACCCGCGGCAGCCAGGTGGTGAGCGAGGTCGTGACCACCATGGACGCCATCCAGACCGCCTCTCACCGCATCGGCGACATCACGCGGGTGATCGACGGGATCGCCTTCCAGACCAATATTCTTGCCCTCAACGCCGCCGTGGAAGCAGCACGCGCAGGCGAGCAGGGCCGCGGCTTCGCGGTGGTTGCCAGCGAGGTACGGAGCCTGGCACAACGGTCGGCCGAGGCAGCCAAGGAGATCAAGGGGCTGATCGATGCCTCTGTAGTGCAGGTCACCGACGGCGCGCGCCTGGTCCAGGACGCCGGGCAGACCATGGGCGAGATCGTGAGCAGCGTGGCCGGTGTCAGCGGCATCATGGCCGAGATCTCTTCGGCCTCGCAGGAGCAGGCTGCCGGCATCGATCAGGTCAACCGGACGGTGGCGCAGATGGACGATGCCACCCAGCAGAATGCGGCGTTGGTCGAAGAGGCGAGTGCAGCCGCACGGCTGTTGGAAGCGCAGGCTGCCGACCTGACCCAGGCAGTCGCCGTGTTCCGTCATCAGGAACAGGCGTACCGCCCCGCCGCGGTGGCCTGATCGGCGTCAGTCCAGCACGCGTCTCGGCGCGCCCTGCAGCCAGGCGGCGATGTTCTCGACCGCCTGGCCGAAATAATCCCGGTAATTGCGCGCGGTGACATAACCCAGGTGCGGCGTCGCCAGTACGTTGGGCAATGTGCGCAGCGGGTGCCCGACCGGGAGGGGCTCGATGTCGAAGACATCCAGCCCGGCGCCAGCGAAGCGTTTCTGCGCCAGTGCCTGGATCAGCGCGTGTTGATCGATCAGGCCGGCACGTGCGGTGTTGATCAGGTAGCCGTGTGCCGGCAGGCAGGCCAGCGTGGCCGCATCAACGATGCCCCGCGTGCGCTCACCCAGCACCAGGTGCAGCGAGACCACATCACTGTCAGCGAACAATGCCTGCTTGGACGCCGCCAAGTGCACGCCCGCGGCCTGCGCACGGGCGGCATCCAGGTTCGGACTCCACGCACTGACCTGCATCCCGAATGCCTGGCCGATCCGCGCCACGCGCTGCCCGATCTTGCCCAATCCCAGCAGCCCCAGCCGGGCACCATGCAGGTCCCGGCCGAGCGTCTGCTGCCACGGCCCGTCCCTGCGCAACGCGTTGGCCTCAGGCACCAGGTGCCGCATCACCCCCAGGATCAGCGCCCAGGTCAGTTCCACGGCCGGTTCGGGATGGCTGTCGGTTCCGCACACGACCACGCCCCGCGCCTTCGCGGCGGCGACGTCGATTGCGGCGTTGCGCATGCCGCTGGTAACCAGCAGACGCAGGCATGGGAGCTTGGCCAGCAGCTCGGCGGTGATCGGCGTGCGCTCACGCATCACTACCAGTATGTCGGCGTCCTGCAGTGCGGCCACCAGCGCATCGCCCGTGTGGGATGTCGTCAGCGTACGTATCTGCACCGCATCGCCGAGCCGGTGCCAATCGGCGGACGATGTCGCCACGCCTTGGTAGTCGTCGAGAATCACGCAGTTCAGCGGCATGGGGGCGTCCTTCATCAGCAGCCATGACGATACGCCCGCGCGGCGGCGCGCTCTACAGACAGGTACGACCGCTGCCGGCATGCCGTGCCCGCGTTGTGGGCAGGCGCTGTGGCCAAGCTGCCCCCAGGCAGGCACGGAATCGCAGACAAAAAGAAAACCCCGCTGCGTGAGCAGCGGGGTTTTCGGGGTAAAAACCCTGGCGATGACCTACTCTCGCATGGCTTAGGCCACACTACCATCGGCGCAGCTGCGTTTCACTTCCGAGTTCGGGATGG
>NZ_JASCOO010000023.1:0-46410 GCF_029959485.1 Stenotrophomonas sp. PS02301 | reverse complement strand
GCCGGCCGCTGGCCGGCTCCGCATGAACCGAGCGTGGGCGCAGTGCCGGCCAGCAGCCGGCACCCCCCGGTGCATCGATCAGCCGGGCAGCAGGTCCATCGTGTCGAACGGCTCGCCGAACTGCCGATGCGCGCGCCACAGCGCCTCCAGGGTCAGTCCGCTGACCGGATCGCGGAAGTCCGGGGCGATGTCGGCCAGCGGCTTGAGCACGAAGGCGTGCCTGAGCTCCGGGCGCGGGATGCGCAGGTGGCCGGGGCCTTCCACGATCAGGTCGCCGTAGAACACCACATCGATATCCAGGGTGCGGTCGCTGAAGCGCGGGCCGCTGCGGTCGCGGCCGTGGGCATCTTCCAGCGCGTGCAGCCAGTCATCCAGCGTCTGCAGCGGCAGCTCGGTCTCGATCGCCACGGCGTTGTTGAGGAAGTCCGGGCCGTCGAAGCCGACCGCGGCAGTGCGGTAGGCCGGCGATACCGCGATCGCGCCGAAACGCGCGCGCAGCGCCTCCACCGCGGCGTGAAGGTGCTGTTGCGGCTGCAGGTTGCTGCCCAGGCTCAGGAGCGCAGTGGTCATGGTATTCAGCGTACGTGGGGCGATTCCACACGGGGGCAACATGCCCAGCGCATAGAATCGGGGTGCACATCATAGGACACCGACATGACCTATTGCGTCGGCATCGAGGTGGACGAAGGCCTGGTCTTCGCCGCCGACACCCGCACCAACGCGTCGCTGGACGACGTGCGCGTGCACCGCAAGCTGCACGAGTTCGAGTTTGCCGGGGAAGCCGCCTTCGTCATCATGGCCGCGGGCAACCTGGCGACCACCCAGCTGCTGATCTCACGGCTGCGCCGTGATGTGGAGGAACAGCGCCCGGAAAACCTGCGCGCCTACCGGCATCTGTTCGAGGTGGCCGAGTACGTGGGCCGGGTGCTGCTCGACAGCCAGGTCAAATCCAGCACGCATGAGGCGGGCCAGGATGGCATCGTGACCCAGGCCACGCTGATCCTGGGGGGCCAGATCGGCGGCGAGCATCCGGGGCTGTACATGATCTATCCGCTCGGCAATGCGATCGCGGCCTCGCCGGAAACCCCGTTCCTGCAGATCGGCGAGTCCAAGTACGGCAAGCCGATCCTCGACCGCATCCTGCGCCCGCAGACGCGGCTGGAAGACGCTGCGCGCACCGCCATCGTCTCGCTGGATTCCACCATCCGCTCCAACCTGTCGGTCGGGCTGCCGGTGGATCTGGTGCTGATCCGCAAGGATGACCTGCGCATCACCCAGCGCATGCGCCTGGCCGGCGACAGCCCGCTGTACGCGGAAATCCACGGCAACTGGTCCTTCAAGCTCGAACAGGCCGTGGCCAGCCTCCCCCGGTTCCCCTGGGAGGCCTGATCAGGCGGTTTCCAGCGCCTCGGCGACCGAACGGAACACCTGCTGCATTTCCAGCGGCTTGCGCAGCACGTGCACATTGATGCCCGGCGGGAACACTGCCAGCGGCACGGTCACCTCGGCTTCTTCCAGCACCAGCGCCGGCCCGCGATAGCCCAACGTAGCCATCTCGCCCAGCAGGTGGCTGGCCGAGAGCAGCTTGGAACCGGCATCGGCGATCACCAGTGCCGGCATGCTCTCCTGCTGCATCCAGCGCAGCGCGGCCGCACCATCGGAAGCCAGCTGCAGGTGATAGCCCTGGCTGGACAACGCGTTGCCCAGCAGCGACAGCCGCGTCGCCTCACCGTCCACGACCAGGATGGACTGGCCGGTACCGGCGGCGATCGGCCCATCGACCGTAGCGGCGGTGTCGGCGATCTCGCGCATCGGCAGCAACAGATCGAAGCGGGTGCCGACACCCGGCTGGCTGTCGACGTGGATGCTGCCGTGTGCGCCTTCAATGATGCGCTTGCACGAAATCAGGCCCAGGCCGGTGCCGGTGGCCTTGGTGGTGAAGAAGGGATTGAACAGATGCGACAGGGTATCGGCATCCATGCCGATGCCTTCATCGGTCACCGAGATCCGCAACCAGTCCTCGCCATGCGTATCGGCGGCGGATGCCGCGCGCAGGGTCAACCGGCCGCCGTCCGGCATGGCCTGGATGGCATTCAACGCAAGGTTGAGCAGGACCTGCTGCAGCTCGGTGTAGTTGGCATCCACCGCCAGGCCGTCGGCCACCTCCAGGTGCAGGGTGACCTTGGCGGGCAGGTTGCTGCGCAGCAGCAGCTCGACCCCTTCGAACAGGTGGACCAGGCAGATGTGTTCGCTGCTGTTGCGCGAACCGCGCACGAAGGACAGCATCGATTCGGCCATCTCATGCCCGCGCCGGCCACACTCGGCGATGATGTCGGCCAGATGGTGCAGCTGCGGATCGTCGGTGCGTGCCTTCATCAGGTCCGGCATGATCAGCAGCGGCTGCAGGATGTTGCGCAGGTCGTGGCTCAGGCCGGCTGCCAGCAGCGACAGGCTTTCCAGACGCTGCGCGCGCATCAGCTCGGCTTCCACCCGCTGACGGTCGATCGCGCTGCGCGCTTCGCGCACGGCACGCGCCACCGCCGAGGGCAGGCGCGCCGGCTGGTGCTTGATGATGTAATCGTTGGCGCCCTGGTGCAGGGCGGCCACCGCGTTTTCCTCACCCATCGTGCCGGACACGAAGATGAAGGGCACCTCGGGCAACGCGGCGCGCACGATCTGCAGCGCTTCATTGCCGGAAAAGCCGGGCATGCTCAGGTCGGACAGCACGATGTCCGGCGCGGCGCGCTCGAGCGCCTCACGCAGTTCCTGCGCGCTCTCGACCCGCTCGAAGCTGGCCTCCAGGCCAGCGTCGAGCATCTGCTCGCACATCAGTTCGGCGTCTTCCGGCGAATCCTCGATCAGCAGGATCCGCAGGGCACCCAACGCAGGGCCGGTCAGCGGCATGGTCTTACTCGACCTCCGGTGCCTGGTTGATCAAACCCCAGAACTTGCCCAGGGTCTGCACCGCGCCGAAGAACTGGTCCACGTCCACCGGCTTGACCACGTAGGCGTTCACGCCCATGTCCCAGCTGCGCGCCAGATCGCTTTCCTCGCGCGAGGATGACAGGATCACCACCGGCAGCCGCTTGAGCTCCTCGGTGTTGCGGATTTCCTTGAGCACTTCCAGGCCATCCATGCGCGGCATCTTGATATCCAGCAGCAGCACGGCCGGCAGGCCTTCGTCGCGGTTGGCGAAGGCACCACGGCGCAACAGGTAATCCATCGCTTCCACGCCGTCTTCGACGTGCACGATCGGGTTGGCCAGGCGAGCCTCCTTCAATGCGTCGATGGCCATCTCGGCGTCGGCGGGGCTGTCCTCGGCAAGGAGGATGGTACGGAGAGCGGTCATGCGGCGGAGCCCTTGTTGATTGCGTCGAGCGCGGGTGGAAGAACGAAGTGGAACGTGGCGCCCTGATCGACCACCGACTCGGCCCAGATGCGGCCCCCGTGGCGGGTCAGCACCCGGCGGACACTGGCCAGGCCGATGCCCGTGCCGGGGTAGTCACTGGCCTTGTGCAGCCGTTGGAACACCCCGAACAGCTTGCCGGCGTAAGCCATGTCGAAGCCGGCGCCGTTGTCGCGCACGGTGAACAGATGGCTGCCGTCCGGCTGCAGTTTGTAGTCGACCTCGATCCGGGCCGGCTCGCGGTTGGAAGAATACTTGATCGCGTTGCCGAGCAGATTCAGCCAGACCTGCCGCATCATGTTTTCATCGGAAACAATGATCGGCAGCGGCGCGATCTTCCAGTCGATATGGTGCGGCACCCCGCTGCTCTCCGACTCGCTCTGCTGGTTGGCATCGAGCATGGCGCGGGTGTCGGCCACCAGCGACTGCATGTCCACGGCCTGCAGCCGCATCGCCGCCCGGCCCAGGCGCGAATAGACCAGCAGGTCGTCGATCAACGCGGCCATGCGCTTGGCCGAATTGGAAATCACGCCCAGGTAATGCAGGGACTTTTCGTCCGCGCCCTCGCCCAGGTGACGGGTCAACTTGTCCGAGAAGCCGGCCACGTGACGCAGCGGCGCGCGCAGATCGTGCGAGACGGAGTAGCTGAATGCTTCCAGTTCGCGGTTGACCTCGGAGACCTGCTCGACCTTCCCTTCCAGCTGGCGGTTGAGCTCTTCCACCCGCAGCTGCACGGCGCGCTGGACGGTGACATCGCTGACCGTCATCAGCACCACTTCGTCATCCTTGTCCGGCAACGGCATGCGCCGCGCGTTGATCAGCATGATGCGGACCACGTCATCGGCGGTGCGCTGTTCGTGCTCGTAGTCCCACAGCTCGCGGCCGCGCAGCAGCACATCGGTCAGGCGCTGGCGGACCACCGCATCGGCCCAGGCACCGTCGCCGATGCTGTCCAGCGGCAGTCCTTCGGGCGAGGCCTCCTCGTCCAGCCCATACAGTTCGGCGAACGCGGGGTTGTGCATCTGTACCCGCAGGCTGCGGTCGAGCAGCACGATCGGCTCGCGCACGGTATGCAGCACCGAGGCCGCGCGCTCGGCCGCGCGCAGCGAGGCACGTTCGGCAGAGAGGCGGTGGCGGATCTGCCGCTGCAACAGCCACAGCACCAGGCCAAGCAACAGCAACTGCACCACCAGCGCCGACCAGGACACGAACTCGCCCTGGCGCTGCTGTGCGGCAAACAGCGTGGAGCGCTGCTTGAGCAGCTGCTCCTCGGTGGCCTGCAGTTCTTCTACCAGGCTGCGGATCGGGTAGCGCGTGGTCAGGTCGGCCACCAGCTGGCGCTGATCGGCATCGGGCGAGGAACGGGCCAACTGTTTGGCCAGTTCCATCCGGCGCTCGAGCATGGACTGGATGCGACCGATCCGGACCAGCTGATCGGGATTGTCGCGGGTCAGCTCCGCCAACCGCGCCAGCCGCCCGGGAATGTCGTCGGCCTGGGCCAGCCGCTCACGCAGGCCGGGGGCGTCGATGCCCTTGGACATCGTCAACGCCGCGGATTCGACATCGCGGACATCGGCCTGCAACTGGTAGACCGCCACCCCGACATCCTGGGTATGGGTGACCCAGTTCATCGCATCGACGTTGTCATTGGCCAGCTTGCGCAGGGTGAGCCACGGCACCACGATGATGGCTACCGCCGCCAGGGCCAAGGCCGGCAGACGCCAGCGGTCCCAGATTTGATCACTGAACACCAGCGCCATAGTCCCTCGTCAGCTCGATGCCATCGACGACCCGGCCCAGGCGGCAGCGCCGGCCCGCGCAGCCCCATCGGCAATGGCGAAGCGTTGAATATACTCCACCCCTTTGTGAATACGGGGCAGGCGGCCTGCCAAAAAAAAAGCGCGCCCGAAGGCGCGCCCTGTTCAGCGATGTAGCGGTGGGGCTCAGCGTGCGGCGGTCGCAGCCACCTTCAGGTTGGCAGCATCGACGCGCTTGACGCCCTTGATCTGCTGGGTCACGCGTACGGCCTTGTCATGCTCGGCCTGGCTGGCCACGGTACCGGTCAGGGTGACGACGCCATTGACGGTCTCCACCTTCACTTCAGTACCCGGGACGTTCTTGCTGGTCAGCAGGTCGGTCTTGACCTTGGTGGTGATCCAGCTGTCAGTGACCGGCTCGGCCGAGTCGTGCTTGTCGGCGTGGGTCATCGCGGCATGATCGGTGGTCTTCGGCGGATCCTTGGCCATGGCAGTCGAGGTGCCCAGCACCATGCCCAGGGCCAGCGAAGCAGCAAGCAGATTACGGGTCGTGTTGGTCATGTTCGAATTCCTTTGCGGATGTGCAGCCAGTGTCCGTGCACGGCCGTGGACGGGACGTGGGCGCCGCATAACGTTGCCGTGAACCACTCAGGTTGGCGCCCGATCGTTCAGATTTCCGCCGCGCGCGCGCAGCCGTTACGCTGTCCTGCCCCGTTATGTTGGAGCGCACCATGGCCGCCACACTTCAGGTCGCCTTGATCGGCTACGGGCTGGCGGGCAGCGTGTTCCATGCGCCGTTGATCCTGCATACGCCAGGGCTTGCACTGCACAGCATCGTCAGCTCGCAGCGGGATCGCCTGCTGCGCAGCTTCACCGATGTGCGCATCTGCAATGACCCGCAGGCGGTGTTCGATGACCCGGCGGTGGATGCGGTGGTGATCGCCACGCCCAACGATGCGCATGCCCCGCTGGCGCGCGCCGCACTGGCGGCCGGCAAACATGTGCTGGTGGACAAACCGTTCGCACTGTCCGTGGCGGAGGCCGAATCGGTGGTGCAGGCCGCGCACGACGCCGACCGGGTGGTGACGGTGTTCCAGAACCGCCGCCACGATGCCGACTTCCTCACGCTCAAGCAGGTGATCGACAACGGCAGTATCGGCCGCGTCGCCGAATGCCATTCCCACTTCGACCGCTTCCGCCCACAGGTGCGCGAACGCTGGCGCGAAAGCGATGCGCCCGGCAGCGGGCTGTGGATGGATCTGGGGCCGCACCTGCTGGACCAGATGCTGCAGCTGTTCGGCGGGCCCGGCGCGATCAGTGTGGACCTGATGGCGCAGCGCGAGCACGCGCTGGGCAACGACTACTTCCATGCGGTACTGCATTACCCCCGGCATCGCGCGATCCTGCATGCCGGCTCGCTGGTGGCCGCCTCCGGCCCGCGCTTCATCGTGCATGGCGATGCCGGCAGCTATCTGAAGGACGGGCTGGACGTGCAGGAAGATCAGCTGCGGCGCGGCATTGCCCCTGGCGCCCCGGGCTGGGGACTGGATCCGCAGCACGGTCACCTGGTGCGGATCGATGCCGACGGGCACACCCGGCGCAGCACCGTGGACAACGTGCCCGGCGATTACCGGGCGTTCTATGCAGCCTTCCGCGATGCGATGCTGGGCGTGGGCGAAGCGCCGGTCAGCACTGCGCAGGCGCTGCAGCTGATGCGCCTGCTGGAGGCGGGCGCAGAGAGTGCACGCAGCGGGCGGCGGGTGACCCTTTGAGTTGGCCACGCCCGCCCACGTAGATCCCCGCCATGCGTGGATGCGGGCCGGACGATGGGGTTCGGCCGGCCCGCATCGATGGGTCTTACGTGGTCTTGATCGCGTGACCGCCGAACTCGTTGCGCATCGCCGCCAGCAGGCGGTCGCTGAAGGAGTTCTTCTCGCGCGAGCGCAGGCGTTCGAGCAGTGACAGCGTGATCACCGGGGCCGGCACATCCAGATCGATCGCCTCGGCGACGGTCCAACGGCCTTCGCCGGAGTCCTCGACATACGGTGCGATGCCGTCCAGCTGCGGGTTGCGGCCCAGTGCGTCGGCACTGAGATCGAGCAGCCACGAACGCACCACGCTGCCGTGCTGCCAGGCCTTGGCCACCTGCGCCAGATCGAGGTTGAACCCGGTCTTGTGCTGCATCAACGCGAAGCCTTCCGCATAGGCCTGCATCATCCCGTACTCGATGCCGTTGTGGACCATCTTGCAGAAGTGCCCTGCCCCGCTCGGCCCCACATGCGCCCAGCCACGGTCCTCGCCCGGCGCCAGCGTGCGGAAGATCGCCCCGATCCGTTCGACCGCCGCCGTGTCACCGCCGATCATCAGGCTGTAGCCCTCCTGCAGGCCCCACACGCCGCCGCTGGTGCCGCAGTCGATATAGGTCACCTCCTCGCCCTGCAACTGTTCGCTGCGGCGCATGGAATCCTTGTAGTACGAGTTGCCGCCGTCGATCACCACATCGCCTTCGGACAGATGCGGCGAGAGTGACGCCAGGGTCTGGTCGACCACGCCGGCCGGCACCATCAGCCACACCACGCGCGGGACCGGCAGCGCGGCGAGCGTCTCGGCGATCGAGGCACTGACCTGGAACCCACGCGCGGCCGCCGCGCTGCGGGCGGCCTCACCCGGATCGACGCCGATCACGTGGTGGCCGCCCCGGTGCAGCCGCTCGGCCATGTTCGCACCCATGCGGCCCAGCCCGATCATTGCAATATCCATGAATCACCTTTGCTCAGTTGTCGTGTTGTCTTGCAGGAACGCTGGCGGCGGGGCATCGCACTGGCGAAGGCGTGCGTCGATCCAGCGCCGATACAGCGTGGTATGCAGGTTGTGCAGCCCCAGTTCGATCGCGAACGGTGTACGCGGATTGCGATCGAGCAGGCGTGCGATGTGGTACCCGATAGGACGTATACCCCGAGGATGCACGTAAATCAGGAACCCCTGGTAGAACGGATCGTCCAGCAAGGCATCCAGTTCCTTCAGCAGCGGTTGCTGCTCGGCCGGCACCTCGCGCCGCCAGATCGGGTCGCGCTCGATCAGCAGCCGCTCGAACCGGCGCGGCCCCGGGCCCGGCATGCGCTGGGCCAGCGCCCAGATACGCCGGTTGATCTGGTCGTAATAGGCGAATCCCGCGTGCTCGCGCAGCGCGCGTGCCGCCGCATCGCTGACATCGACCACCACGAAGTTCTCGGCCTGGTTGTTGATGTCGTCCAGGTACTTGCGCTCGAACACGTGCTCGATGAAGCCGGGCGTGCCGACGAACGCCTGCCGCCCGCGCAGGGCGGTCTTCTTCGCCTTGCCGTCGGCCAGGAACTCACCGGCGTGCCGGCCGAGCAGGATGCTGTCGGTCTCGTGCAGGGTCAGGAAGGTGCCGATGGAGAGCTCATCGGCCGAGAACTCGCGATCGAACGCCGCATCGCCGTACAGCTCGCGCTGGGTCGCCAGTTGCGCGACCTGGCGGCCGACCCCGCATTCGGCCCGCACGCGCCCTTCATAGAAGGTCTGCAGTGCCGCGCTGTTGGCCTCGGCCGGCTGATAGCCGCGACCGAAGCTGCGGAAGCGCTCCCAGCCCTTGGCCTGCGCGCCGCCGGCACCGAAGCCGATCCAGCCCAGCTGCAGTGCCGAAAAGCGGAAGCCGTCGTTGTCCTGCAGCGCGGTGGTGGCGCGGCGGGTAGCGGCGCCAAGCTGGAAGGCGTACGCGCAGACCGTGGCCGGGTCATCGAACAACGTGGGCAGCCAGGCCTGCCGCTGGTCCGCCGACCACTGGCGCGGCAGCTGCACACGCAGGTCGCCGGCGCTCTGGGCCTGGCGCAGATCGGCACGTTCGCAGACCGGACCACCGTGCACCTTGGGGGCGTCGATGTCGGCTGCAGCGATCTGCCAGCCAAGCTCCTCCAGCACGCCCTGCGCACAGGACGACGCGCTCCACGCGCTGCCCGCCGGGATCAGCCCCAGCAGGACCGCAAGCGCATGGCGGCGCCAGCGCCGCGATCCTGCTGCCATGGCCTGCCTCACCCCGCCCGCTCAGCGCAGGGAGGCCGGGGTATCGCTCACCACCGTGGCAGGCGTGGCCTCCACCGCCGCAGCCGGGGCTGTCGCGGGCGCCGCGGCCGGCGTGGGCTCGGGCACGGCCGCCGCGGGCAGATACTGCTGCAGGCGTTCGAAGAAGCGGCGGTAGAAGGTGGCGTCCTGCACGGTGCTGCTGGCCACTTTCACCAGCGAGTCGTCATTGCTGCCGAACGGCAGCGACACCGAGCCCAGCGCGCCCACGCCGACGCTGGCCGAGGTCGGGCTCTTCTTGAGCGCGTAGCGGTCCTGCACGGCACTGACGAATACCAGCGCCTGGTCGCCGCGCGGCGCAGAGGAGATGCGCAGCACCAGTTGCTCGTGCTCTTCATCCTTGGGCTGGAAGTTCTTGTTGCCCTCCACTGCGTCATCGCCGGCGCGGGCGATCGCGTAGCCCTGGCTGAGCAGGGTACGGCGTGCGGCCTCGCAGGCCTGGGCAGGCGGGCCGGGCACGGTGCGCGAATAGGTATCGCCGGAGTCGAAGGACTCCCGGATCAGCGTGCTGTCAGCGGCGCGGCCGCCACAGGCGGTCAAAGCGGCGAGCCCCGCCAGCAGCGGGATCGAACGTACACGACGAAAGCGCATGGCCGCTCCTGCGGAAATCCAGCCTCCAAGGATAGACCTGTGCACGTTGGCAGGAGGTGGATACGCTCAGGCCGCCCCGAAGGGCGGCCTGTGGAGTTGTCACCGGTTCAGCTGCGGCAGCCGTGGCGGTCAGTCCGCCCAGCGGCCCACACCGGTCGACTGCGGCAGCACCTGGGCCGACAGCGGGCGGTCGGCTTCCAGCAGGTTGACCGCATCGGCCAGGATCGCGGCCGACTCGCGCAGCAGCGGATCCGGACGCTTTTCGGCCGCCTTCTCACGGGCGGCATCCTTGACGATGTCGCGCTCGTTGCCGGTCAGGCCGTCGTCATTGCTGTCATCGGCCAGCGGATCCAGATCCAGACCCAGTTCCTTGCGGATGGCCTGGCGGTCGGTGCGCTGCTTGTCCTGCTTCTCACGCTCGGCGCGGCGCTCGGCCTCGTTGAGCGAGATGTACTTCTTGGCCTTCTCCGCGCGGAACTGCTCGACATCCTCGTTCCACCACTGGAATTCCTTGTCGGCAGCGATGCGCGTGTCGTGGCGGCTTTCCAGCTTGGGCAGCAGCGGGCCGAAGTTGCCGTACTGGGTGTGCGGCACGGCGGCGATGCGGGTCCACGGCAGCGCGTTGTCGTAGGTGCTTTCGCCGTACTCGCTGGCGTCCACGCTGGCCGGGAAGGCCAGATCGGGCACCACACCCTTGTGCTGGGTGCTGCTGCCGCTGACGCGGAAGAACTGGGCAATGGTCAGCTTGACCTGGCCGAAGCGCTGGGTCTCGCCACTCGGCCAACGGTCGAGGTCGACGATGTTCTGCACGGTGCCCTTGCCGAAGGTGGTCTCACCGATCACCAGGCCACGGCCGTAATCCTGGATGGCGCCGGCGAAGATTTCCGAGGCCGAGGCCGAGCCACGGTTGATCAGCACGGCCAGCGGGCCGTCCCACGCCACCACTTCGCTGCGGTCGCTGTTGACGGTGACGCGGCCACCGGACTCGCGCACCTGGACCACCGGGCCCTGTTCGATGAACAGACCGGTCAGTTCGATCGCTTCATCCAGCGAACCACCGCCGTTGTTGCGCAGGTCCAGCACCACGCCATCGAGTTTGTCGGCCTTGAAGCCGGCCAGCAGCTTGGCCACGTCGCGGGTCGCAGAGGCGTAGTCGGCGGCGTTGCGGCGGCGGCCTTCGAAATCCTGGTAGAAGGTCGGCAGCTTGATCACGCCCACCTTGCGCTCGGGCTCCCCATCCTTGGCCGGGATGGTCAGGGTCTCGCCCTTGGCGGCCTGTTCGGCCAGACGCACCTTCTGGCGGGTCAGCACCAGGGTGTGGTGCTTGCCGTCGACGCCCTCTTCGGCCGGAATGAATTCCAGGCGCACCTGGGTATCGCTCTTGCCGCGGATCTTGGCCACCACATCATCGATGCGCCAGCCGATCACGTCTTCCAGCGGACCGGACTTGCCCTGGCCCACGCCGACGATGCGGTCGCCCGGCTTCAGCGTGCCGTTGACGGCGGCCGGACCACCGGCGATGACCTCGCGGATCACCACCATGTCGTCCTGGCGCTGCAGCTGCGCGCCGATGCCTTCCAGCGACAGCGACATCGCCTGGTTGAAGTTCTCGGCGGTGCGCGGAGTGAAGTAATCGGTGTGCGGGTCCACCGCGCTGGTGTAGGCGTTGAGGAAGAACTGGAACACGTCCTCGCCCTTGAGCTCATTGACCGACTTTTCCAGCGTGGCGTAACGCTTGTCCAGCGTCTTGCGGATCTCGGCCGGCTGCTTGCCGGCCAGCTTCAGGCGCAGCCAGTCGTTCTTGACCGACTTGCGCCACAGATCGTCCAGCTCGGCGCTGCTCGCGGCCCACGGCACGTCCTTGCGGTCGTACTCGAACTTCTCATCGGTGCTGAAATCGAAATCCGTCTTGAGCAGCTTGCGCGCATAGCCGACACGCTCACCGACGCGCTGCTTGTAGACCGCGAACACCTGGAACGCCGGCTCCAGCTCGCCGCCGCGGATGGCGGTGGCGATGTTGGCCTCGAACGGGGCGAAGCGGGTGATGTCGGCCTGGGTGAAGAACTGCTTGCTGCTGTCGAGCGACTCCAGGTAGCGCTTGAAGACGTCCTTGGAGGTCGCGGCATCGAGTGCACGCGGCCGGTAGGCGTATCGGCTGTCCGAAAGCAGTCCGTAGACCAGCTTGGAGGTGGTCACCTGGTCGGCCGTGGCCGCCGAAGGCAGCGCGGGCGAATCGGCGTAGGCGGCCAGTGCCATCGGCGCGGTGAGCGCCAGGGCCATCAGGAATGCGGGGGCTTTGAATTTCATGGACTAGCTCGTGGCACCTTGCCAAGGGAGAGACTGCGTGCATTACAGACACCACGACAGTGCCGAAAGTTGCCGCGTTTGTCACCGGGGCCTTCAGCCTACCGAGGCCGTTGGAGAAATTTGTGAATACCGGGCAGAACGGCGGGCAGGCACAGGCCTGCGGCCATCCGCGGTTCAGGGCCGCGGCCGGGGAAAGACGGGAGGGATTGGCAGAACGGGCCCCGAAGGGCCCGCTGGATCAACCGGCGACGCCGGCGTCGGCCGCCTGGCGGTCGGCGTGGTAGGACGAGCGCACCATCGGCCCGGAGGCGACGTGGCTGAAGCCCAGCGCATTGCCGTACTCCTCCAGCGCCTTGTACTCCTCGGGGGTCCAGTAACGCAGCACCGGGTGGTGATGTGCGGTCGGCTGCAGGTACTGGCCGATCGTGATCATGTCCACGTCGTGCTCGCGCAGGTCGCGCAGCGTGGCCTGCACCTGCTCCAGGGTCTCGCCGAGGCCGAGCATGATGCCGGACTTGGTGGCGATCTCCGGGTGCTGGGCCTTGAACTTCTTGAGCAGGGTCAGGGACCACTGGTAGTCCGCGCCCGGGCGCACATTGCGGTACAGATCCGGCACGGTTTCGATGTTGTGGTTGAACACATCCGGCGGGTTGGTCGCCAGGATCTCCAGCGCGCGCTCCATGCGGCCCTTGCCGCGGAAGTCCGGGGTCAGCACTTCGATCTTGGTCTTGGGCGACTTGGCACGGATGGCACCGATGCAGTCGGCGAAGTGCTGGGCACCGCCGTCGCGGAGGTCATCGCGATCCACGCTGGTCACCACCACATACTTCAGGCCCATGTCGGCCACGGTCTGGGACAGGCTGGCCGGTTCATTGGCGTCCGGCGGCTTGGGCCGGCCGTGGGCGACGTCGCAGAACGAGCAACGGCGGGTGCAGACCTCACCGAGGATCATGAAGGTCGCGGTGCCGTGGCTGAAGCACTCGTGGATGTTGGGGCAGCTGGCTTCCTCGCAGACCGTGACCAGGCGGTTCTCACGCAGCTTGGCCTTGAGGTTCTGCACGGCGTTGCCGGAGGGAATCCGCACGCGGATCCACGACGGCTTGCGCAGCACCGGCACGTCGGCGAACTGCACCGGCGAGCGGCCGATCTTGTCACCGCCGATCTGTTTGACGCCCGTCTGCAACGGGGCGGCGGACGGCGTGTCGCCCTGCACAACCTGCAGGGGAATGAGGCGAGCGGTGGTTTCAGTCATGGCCTTGGTCGGCGGCGTTCACGCCGCGTCAGTCAAATCGGGTAGTTCAGCGGCCGGCTCGAGGTCCAGGCCGAACTGGCGGGCCAGATGGCCCAGCAGCACCGGCGTGACGGCCGCCATGCCGGACGGTCCCCCCAAGTCTACCACCGAGGTCACCTGCAGCCCTTGATAGCCACAGGGGTTGATCCGGCGGAACGGTTCCAGGTCCATGGCCACATTGAAGGACAGGCCATGGAAGGTGCAGCCGCGGCGGACGCGGATGCCGAGCGCGGCCACCTTGGCCCCGCCCACGTAGACCCCGGGCGCGCCCTCCAGGCGCTCGGCGCCGATGTTCCAGTCGCCCAGGGTGTCGATGATGGCCTGTTCGATGCGGCACACGTAGTCGCGCACCCCGATGCCCAGCCGCCGCAGCTGCAGCAGCGGATAGATCACCAGCTGGCCGGGGCCGTGGTAGGTCACCTGGCCGCCGCGGTCGACATGAAGAACCGGAATATCGCCGGGAGCGAGCACGTGCTCGTCCTTGCCCGCCTGGCCCAGGGTGAACACCGGGTCGTGCTCGACCACCCACAGTTCATCGCGGGTGGCATCGGTGCGGGCATCAGTGAAGCGCTGCATGGCGTGCCAGACCGGGGCGTAGGGCTGGCGGCCGAGGTCACGCACGATGGCCGGTTGCGGCGCCCGGTCGCCCGGGGCCGCGGCAGTGGCGCAGCTGGCTACAGCGTCCACTTCACTTCCGGGTGGTCGCGCAGCGCGTTGTGGGCGGCATCGTACTGTTCGCGGTTGTCGGCCTTGAACACCAGTCGCACGGATACGTACTTGCCGTTGGACGAGTGTTTCCAGCTGACCCGTTCGGTCAGTACTTCCAGCCCGGCGAGCTCGAGCAGGCGTGGCAGTTCGCGTTCCAGGTCGTTGCCGGCCGCGCCCATGGCGCTGAGTTCGAACTGGCCGGGGAACTGGAAGCCGTGGTCGGGGTTGTCAGACTTGATCTCCATGACCGGGATTATGGGGATGCCCGCGCCCGAACCCAAGCGCTGCTTGATCGTGCGCACAGCGGTACCGAACGGCACGTGAAAAGGCCTGTATCGCCACTGATACGCAGCAGTGCGTGCGCAGCGCTGTTCACGACATCACGCTCTGACTACGCTGTATCGGCTTAAGAAAGCATAAATCCCTGTCTGGTATCCCATGTCCTTCAAGCCTTTTGCGCTACCGGCCGCACTCGCCGGTGTCCTGGCCCTGGCCGCGCCTGCTGCCCACGCCGCCCCCCAATGCGGGCCCGATGCGATGCGCGAACACCCGCCGCAGATCAATGTCCGCGTTGACAACGACCTGTTCGGTGGCAAGGACCAGGATCAGGGCTATACCAACGGGGCCCAGATCACCTTCGTGTCGCCGAATCTGGTGGATTACACCGACGATCCCTGTCTGCCGCGCCTGGCGCGCTGGGTCAACAGCCACCTGGAGCGGCTGCACCCGGGCCAGTACGAGCAGCAGAACATGATCTTCAGCCTGGCCCAGGGCATCTTCACCCCAACCGATTTCACCCGGAAGGACCTGATCGAAGACGACCGGCCGTATGCGGGCGTGCTGATCGGCAGCTTCGGGTACAACGCACGCCGCGGCGACCGGCTGCAGACGACGCAGCTGGCGGTGGGCGTGGTGGGGCCGTGGGCGCTCGGCGAGGAGGTGCAGAACGCGGTGCACGAGCTGCTGGGCGACGAGAAATTCCAGGGCTGGGACAACCAGTTGCACAACGAGCCGGTGGTCATGCTGACGCACGAGCGGATGCGCCGGTGGCCGGCCGATGCCAGCGAGAATCTGGGCGGCTGGGGCTGGGATGCGATCAGCCATTACGGCGGCGCGGTGGGCAACCTGGCCACGCACGTCAATGCCGGTGGTGAAGTGCGCTTCGGCTGGAAGCTGCCGGACGATTTCGGCAGTACGCCGCTGCGCCCCGCCGGTGAGAACACGGCCCCGACGCGCGGTGGCAAGCCGAGCGGATGGTCGTGGCATCTGTTCGCCACGACCGATGCAGCGTGGGTGATCCGCGATATCACGCTGGACGGCAATACGTTCCGCAACAGCCACAGTGTCGACAAGCGGCATGTGGTCGGCCAGGCCGGGTACGGGCTGGCGGTGATGCGTGGGCGCTGGAAGTTCGCGCTGGCGCGCTACCACAGCACGCGCGAGTTCGATGGGCAGCGCGAGGCGCCGGTGTTCGGCAGCTTCACGATCAGCCGGTCGCTGTAACGCCAGAAATGAAAAGACCGGCTTTCGCCGGTCTTTTTTCTTAGTGCGGTCGAATCGGATTACTCCGATTCCCACCACATCCAGAAGCTGTCCCACAGGCGCTTGAAGAAGCCGGCTTCTTCCACGGCGGCCACGGCCACCAGCGGGGCCTGGGCGACGACCTGGTTGTCCAGCATCACCTTCAGGGTACCGACCTGCTGGCCGGCGGTGAACGGGGCTTCGAGGGTCTTGGGCACATCGATGCTCGGCTTGAGATCGTTGTAGCGGCCACGCGGGACGCTGACCAGCATCGGCTGGGCCACGCCCAGCTGCAGCGTGGCGGTCTTGCCCTTCCACACCTTGTGCTCGGCCACGACCTTGCCCGGCTCGTACATGCGGTGGGTTTCGAAGAAGCGGAAGCCCCAGTTGAGCAGCGCCAGGCTGTCATCGGCGCGCTGCTTTTCCGAGCCGCCACCGAGGACCACCGCCACGAGACGCTGGTCGCCGCGCTGGGCCGAGCTCATCAGGCAGTAGCCGGCTTCGGAGGTATGGCCGGTCTTGATGCCGTCCACGCTCTGGTCGCGCCACAGCAGCAGGTTGCGGTTGGGCTGGGTGATGTTGCCGACGGTGAATTCCTTCACCTTGTTGTAGGCGTAGGTTTCCGGGTAGTCACGCACCATCGCGCGACCCAGCAGCGCCAGGTCGTAGGCGGTGGTGTGGTGGCCCGGGGCGCTCAGGCCATGGGCGTTGACGAAGTGGGAATCCTTCATGCCGATCTTGGCGGCATAGCTGTTCATCAGCGAGGCGAAGGCCTCTTCGCTGCCGGCCACGTGTTCGGCCAAGGCGATCGCGGCATCGTTGCCGGACTGGATCGCCATGCCCTTTTCCATGTCTTCCAGGCGCGCGGTCTGGTTGACCGGGAAGCCGCTGTAGCTGCCGTCGGTGCCGGCGCCGCCCTCGCGCCAGGCGCGTTCGCTCATCATCACCTGGTCGTCGGTACGGACCTTGCCGTTCTTGACCTCGGCGGCCACGACATACGAGGTCATCACCTTGGTGATGCTGGCCGGGGCCAGTTGTTCGTGCACGTTTTCACCGGCCAGGACCTGCCCGGTGGCGTAATCCATCAGGATCCAGGCCTTGGAGACGCTGGGCTTCGGAGCCGGCGGCGTGGCCACGGTGGCCGGTGCGGCGGCGGCGGGAGCAGGCGCCGGTGCCGGGGTCGGCAAGGGGGTCTGGGCGGAAACCATGCCCACGAACAGGGTCGTGGCCATGGCAGCGGCGGCAAAGCGGAATTTCATCGGACAGCAAGCTCCTGGAGGGGCGCCAAGGGGTGGATGAGGGATAACGGGCATTGTAGGCCCAAGGAGCGGCGGCACGCGCTGGCGTGCCGCGGGCAGCGGAAGGCTCAGTCCTTCACGATCTGCGGCGCCCCGAAGCCCAGACCGGCAATCCGGCCGGCAAGTTCCGAGGCACTGGCGTGGTCGGGGGCCGGCACGCGCAGGCGCCACAGGGTGCGCCCGCCACTGACGATGTCACTGATGCTGGCCCCGGCGATACCCGCCGAGGACAACTGGCCAAGCGCGCGGGTGGCGTTGTCGCGGCTGGCGAAGCTGGCGACCTGCAGCAGCACGCTGCCGAGCACCTGCTGGGAGAGCGTCGCACTGGGCGCCGGTGCCGGGCGCGCTGCAGGTGCGGCGGCGGGCAAGGCGGCCACCGCGACCGGGGCGCTGTTGACGCTGGCGGCCTGGGTGGTGGCAGGCTTGCCGGTCGCCACGCGCACGCCGTTGTCGCGCATCCAGTGATCGAAGTTGTCGGCGTTGCCCGGCTTGGCCGAGTCGGCCACGCGGTAGCGGTACTGCTCGCCGGCCGGCTTGGCGGCGGCGGCGGGCGTGGCCGTGGCGGCCGGCAGCTTGCCGACCAGGGCATCCATATCGCTGGCGCGGCGTGCCGCGGCAGCGCTGGCCGTGGTGGCGGCTGCCGCAGCGGCGGCGACCTCGCGGCGCTCGCGGCGGCTGGGCTTGTCGGCCAGCAGGTTGTCATCCCCCGGGGCCAGCGCGCGTACTTCAACGTTGCCGGTGCCACGCTGGGTGATGCCCAGGCGCACGGCGGCGGCATAACTGAGGTCGACCACGCGGCCATCGTGGAACGGGCCGCGATCGTTGACCCGCACGATCACCGATTCGCCGTTGTCCAGGTTGGTGACCCGGGCGAAGCTCGGCAGCGGCAGCGTCTTGTGCGCGGCGGTGAAGGCGTACATGTCGTACACCTCGCGGTTGGAGGTCAGGCGGCCGTGGAACTTGGCGCCGTAGTACGAGGCGGTGCCCTTCTCGGCATAGCCGCGGGTCTTGTCCATCACCTGGTATTGCTTGCCCAGCACCACATACGGCGATTTGTTGCCGATCGGCGAGCGCGGCAGATCGACCACGTCCGGCTCGGGGATGCAGGCCACGTTCGGGATGTAGGTGGGGGTGCTGTCATTCACGCCGGGCTTGTACAGGCCGCCGGCGCGGTAGTCACCGCGCGTGCTCGGATCTTCCGCGGCCGCCTTGTAGGGCGACCCGTCAGGACAATGCGCCGGGCGTCCGCCCTTGCCCTGCACCACCGCGCCGGACGGTTTGCTGCTGCTGGCGGTGCTGCCACCCGGTTTCTTCGGCGCACTGCTGCAGGCGGCCAGTGCCAGTATCAACAGACCCGGGATCAGCCATCTGGAGCGTGCGATCGTGTTCATGCCGGCGGCAACTCCTGTCCGGCGATGGCCTGGGACAACTGGTACACGGCCATCGCGTACATTTTCGAGAGGTTGTAGCGGGTAATGGCGTAGTAATTCTGGAAGCCCAGCCAGTACTGCTTGCCGGTGCTGCCTTCCAGCGTGATCGGGGTCGCGGTCAAGCCGGCCGCGACCGGGACGCTGGGCTGGTAACCGCGCTGGGCCAACTGGGACAAGGTCCAGGTCGGCGCCCATTCGGTCGGATTGAATTCTTCACGACCGGCCTGCAGCCTGGCCGGCACGGCAACCGGGCCACCGCGCACCCAACCGCCCTTCTTGACGAAGTAATTGGCGATCGAGGAGAAGACGTCGTCGTAGCTGTTGAACAGATCGCGACGGCCATCGCCGTTGCCATCCACCGCATAGTCCAGATAGCTGGACGGCATGAACTGGCCCATGCCCATCGCGCCGGCGTAGCTGCCCTTGATCGCAGTGATGTCGAGCTTCTCGTCGCGGGTCAGCGCGAACAGGCGCGCCAACTCGTCGCGGAAGAACAGCTCACGGCGCACTTCGCGCTCCAGCTTGGCCGGATCGCCGCTGCGCGGGTACTTGAAGGCCAGCGTGTACAGCGCATCGAGCACACGGTAATTACCGGTATTGCCGCCGTAGCTGGTTTCCACGCCGATGATCGCCACGATCACTTCGGCCGGCACGCCGGTGCGCTGCTGCACGCGCATCAGCTCTTCGCGGTGCTGGGCGAGGAATTTCTTTCCCCCCTCGATCCGCGCCTGGCTGATGAACATCGGCCGGTATTCGTTCCACGGTTTGACCCGCTCGGCCGGGCGCGACATCGCGGCGATGATCGGATCACGGATCTGTGCCTGGGCCAGGGTTGCCTGGATCTGCGCGGCGGGAATCCCGTAGCGGGCGGCGGTGTCACGCACGAAGTTGGCGCGGGCCACCTCGAAGGGCACTGGGGTCAGATCGACCGGGGCAGCATTGGCACCGGCGGCTTCGGGGGCGGCTTCGGCGGGCCCCTTGTTGCCGGCGGCCGGCGTAACCGGGACACCCGAGGCCTGCGGCGTCGGTGAAGGAGTCTGCGGCTGGGTCGCACAAGCGACCAAACCGAGCGTGAGCATGCAGGCCAGGGAGCGTCGAATCATCGCGGCAGGTTAGCAGGTCATGGATGAATTAAAACCCCTAAGGCCATGAATCTCAACGGATTGCCTGAGTTTCTTTGCGACCGTTAAGCCCGCGTGTAGAGAGGCCCTGCCTCCCCTGCCCATTCATGGTCTGACGAAGGTGCCGTCGCCGTCTCGAACGCGCGGCGATGCGGCAAGGCGCATGGCTGGCTCACCGCAGCCGCCCGGCGAAGGGCCATCGAGCAACGCACGTCTCACTTTTGAGAAAGACGCAGAACGCACAAGAGGTCCGCCGGTTGCGTCCCCATCCCCGCAGACGCAACCGGCCAAACCGGACCCGATCGGCAGCGGCGCGGCGCGCATCTCCCCAGCGCGTGCCTCGCCCCTCTGCCTGTTGGGTCAACTACTCCCCGCCAGACTCCCCCTCCGCGATGCTTGGCTCAGCGCGTCGTTGTTGGCGGGCCGCCATTGTGCAGGCCGTTTACGACAAGTCCATTGATCGAGATCAAGTCACTTCATATCTGTGCGCCACTTCTCACTTTTATCTCCGCGCGTTGACAACGTTTGCACCTGAAACCGTTTTCGTGTGCTTGGGGTGCGCAATCGCGGCCGCACCGGCAACTCACGTCGCGTGCACCGGCTGATGCTGGCGCGCCGCCATCACCAGCCCGAAGCTGGCCAGCAGTGAGACCGCCGAGGTGCCGCCATAACTGATCAGCGGCATCGGCACGCCGACCACCGGCAACAGGCCGGAGATCATGCCGCCGTTGACCAGCACATAGACGAAGAACACCAGGCCGGTGGTGCCCACCAGCAGGCGCGAGTAACCACAACGCGACTGGCTGGCGATCCACAGGCAGCGCGCAGTGACGAACAGGAACAGGCTGAGCACCGCCGCCACGCCGACCCAGCCGAACTCCTCGGCCAGCACCGAGAAGGCGAAATCCGTGGTGTATTCGGGCAGGAAATCCAGCGTGGCCTGGGTGCCCTGCCCCCAGCCTTTGCCATGCAGGCCGCCCGAGCCGATCGCGATCTTGGACTGGATGATGTTCCAGCCGGTGCCCAGCGGATCGTTCTCCGGATACAGGAAGGTCAGCACGCGATCCTTCTGGTATTGCCGCAGCAGGCCGAACCAGGCCAGCGGCGCGGCCACCGACAACCCCCCCAGCGCGACGGCCATCCACCACCAGCGCAGGCCGGCCAGCAACAGCGCGAATACCCCGCTGGCGGTCACCAGCGTGGCCGTGCCCAGGTTGGGCTGCAGCAGGATCAGCACCGCCGGGCCGCCGATCAGCAACGCGGCGGTCAGCACCGCGCGCGGCCGTGGTGGCAACGGCTGCTTGTGCAGGTACCAGGCCATCATCATCGGCAGGCTGAGCTTGAGCAGCTCGGAAGGTTGCAGGTAGAACACGCCCAGGTTCAACCAGCGCTGGCCGTACTTGCCGGTGCCGACCACATACACGGCCAGCAGTGGCAGCAAGGACAAGGTGTAGATCCAGGGCGACCACGCGCGCAGCGTCACCACCGGCAGCCGCGACAGTCCCCACAGCGCGGCAAGCCCGGCGCCGTAGCGCATCGCCTGCGCATGCACGGGCCCGTCCACGCTGTGCAGGACGGCCAGGCCGGCCACCATCAGCAGGCACAGCGCGCCCACCAGGGGCAGATCCAGGGTGCGGAAAAAGAAATGGAACACGGCGCGTGCGCGCTGCAGTAGTTCGACCATGCGGACGACTCCTGTGGATGACGCGACGCACAGCAGGAGGCGACACGGCGAACAGAAAGCGGACCCGCTAGGCGGGCCGGCGCGAGCGCAGGACCGTAACACGCGCGGGCGAGGCAATCCTTAGCCGATACGTACCGCCGGGCCACGGCGCACGCATCGCGTGCGCTCAGCCGTAGCCGCCGTGTACCGGATTGTGGCGACGCACCGCCATCACCAGCCCGAAGCCGGCCAACAGCGAGACCGCCGAGGTACCGCCGTAACTGATCAACGGCATCGGCACGCCGACCACCGGCAGCAGGCCGGAAATCATGCCGCCGTTGACCAGCACGTAGACGAAGAACGCCAGCCCGGTCGCGCCGGCTAGCAGCCGCGAATAGGTATCGCGCGACTGCGAGGCGATCCACAGGCAACGCCCGATCACCACCAGGTACAGTGCCAGCACAATCGCCACGCCGATCCACCCGAACTCCTCGCTGAGCACGGAGAAGGCGAAGTCGGTGGTCTGCTCGGGAATGAAGTTCAGGTGCGACTGCGAGCCCTGCCCCCAGCCCTTGCCATCGAAGCCACCCGAGCCGATCGCGATCTTGGACTGGATGATGTTCCAGCCCGCGCCGAGCGCGTCGCTTTCCGGATCCATGAACATCATGATGCGGTCCTTCTGGTACGGCCGCAGCAGCCAGAACCAGGCCACCGGCGCGGCCGCGGCCACACCGCCGACCGCCACGCCTACCCACCACCAGGGCAGGCCGGCCAGCAGCAGCACGAACGCGCCGCTGGCAGCGATCAGCACACCGGTGCCGAAATCCGGCTGCAGCATCACCAGCCCGGTCGGCACGCCGATGATCACCGCACTGGTCAGCACGGTGGAGAAGCGCGGCGGCAGCGGCATGCGATGCAGATACCAGGCCACCATCATCGGCAGGCTGACCTTGAGCAGCTCGGCCGGCTGCAGGTAGAACACTTTCAGATCCAGCCACTGGCGGCCGTACTTGCCGGTGCCCAGCACGAACACGGCCAGCAACGGGATCATCGAGACTGCGTAGATCAGCGGCGTGGCCGAACGGATGCGCAGGATCGAGATCCGCGAAATCGCCCACATCGCGCCCAGGCCAACCGCGAAGCGCGCCCCCTGGGCGAACACCAGGCCGTCGCCTCCGGCGCTCTTGAGTACGGCCAGGCCCATCAGCATCAGCGCGGCCAGGGCCAGGCACAGCACCCAGTCCAGCGAGCTGCTGAAGCGGACGGCCATGTCGACCGCCCAGCGCAGGAAGACCTTCATCGTGGCCGCTCCGGTGCGGTCGGGGGTGGAGTGGCACTGGGGACGGGTGCAGCGGGGTCCGGCGCGGGCGCAGGCGCAGGCAGGCCCACCACCACCGGCATCAACTCCAGCGCAGCCACGGCGGCATCGCCCGCCTCGCGCACGGCGCCATCGCCGCCATCGAAGGCGGTGATGCCGATCGCGGTGGTACCGCGCTCGCTGTCCAGCGGCTCCAGGCCGTCGGGCATCTTGCCCAGCAGCCAGGCATCGAAAATCTTGCGTGCGATCGGTGCAGCGGCCGAGCCACCGTAACCGCCGCCTTCGACCGCGATCGCCACGGCGATCACCGGATGGTCGGCCGGCGCGAAACCCACGAACAGCGCGCGATGGCGCAGATGCAGCGGCAGGCTGCGCGGATTGACCGCCGCCGTACCGCGCCGGCTGATCACCTGTGCGGTACCGGTCTTGCCCGCCATCACGTACGGCGCGCCCGCGGCTGCCCGCGCGCCGCTGCCGCCCGGCTGCATGGTGCCCATCATGCCCTCGCGCACCGCCTGCAGATTGCCCGGCGTAGGGCTGATCGGCTTGCTCTCGCCCGGCGGCGTCGCCGTCCAGTCGGCATCGAAACCGGCGCGCTGCTGCATCACCAGGTGCGGCTGGCGCAGCTGGCCATCGGCGATGCCCGCCACGCCATGCACCAGCTGCAGCGGGGTGACCTTCCAGTCGCCCTGGCCGATGCTGACATTGACCGTATCACCGGGATACCAGCGCTCTTTGCGTGCCTTGAACTTGGCCGCCGGCGAGGGCAGGATGCCGCCGATCTCGCCGGTCAGATCGATGCCGGTCGGTGCGCCGAACCCGTAGTAGCCCATGTAGTGGTCGAAGCGATCGATGCCCAGATCCAGCGCCAGCCTGTAGTAGTACGTGTTGACCGACTGGGTGATCGACTTGCGCAGATCGGTCCAGCCATGGCCGCCACGGTTGGCATCGCCCCAGCCGCGCGAGGTGCCCGGCAGATAGAACATGCCGGTGGACAGGATCTTGTCTTCGGGCTTGCGCACGCCACTGTCCAGGCCGGCCAGGCCGATCAGCGGCTTGATCGTCGAACCCGGCGCGACGCCACCCAGGACCAGGCGGTTGAACTGCGGCCGCGAGGGATTGTCGTTGAGCGCCTTGAAATCGGCATGCGAGATGCCGTTGACGAACAGGTTGGGGTCGTAGGACGGCAGGCTGACCATCGCCAGCACTTCGCCGGTGCGCGGGTCCATCGCCACCGCCGCACCTTCGAACTCGCCGAAGGCGGCGACCATCGCGCGCTGCAGATCGGCATCGATGGACAGCCGCAGATCGCTGCCCGACTGCGCCGCGACCCGGCCGATGGTGCGGATCGCGCGGCCCTGCACGTTGGTTTCGACCTGCTCGTAGCCGACCTTGCCGCGCAGCTGCTGCTCGTAATAGCGCTCCAGCCCGGACTTGCCGATATGGGTCAGCGCGGCATTGCCCTCGCCCAGCATCTCCAGATCCTTGTCATCGACCCGGCCGACGTAGCCGATGATGTGCGCGAACAGATCGCCGTACGGGTAGCGACGGGTCAGGTACGGCTCCAGCTCCACGCCGGGGAAGCGCCAGCGGTCCACCGCGAAGCGCGCCATCTCCTCATCGGTGACACGCAGCTTCAGTGTGACCGGCAGGAAACTGCGACGTGCCTTGCGCGACTTGTTGAAGGTCTCGATGTCTTCCGGGCTCAGCGCGAGGATCTTGGACAGGCCCGCCAGCGTGGCGTCCATGTCCTTGACCTTGTCCGGGGTGATATCCAGGCGGAACGCCGGCACGTTTTCGGCCAGCAGCCGGCCGTTGCGGTCGTAGATCATCCCGCGCCCCGGCACCACCGGCCGCGGCTTGATCCGGTTGGCCTCCGAGCGCGTGGCGTAGATGTCGTGGTCCATCACCTGCAGCTTGAAGTACCACCCTCCCAGGCCGAACAGGCATACCAGTACACCGAGGAAGCCCAGCGCGGCACGGCGCCGGAACTGTTCTGCCTCGGCATGCGGATTCTTGGCCTGGCGGCGCATGTACATGTCAGCGCCCGCGTCGCCCGAAACGCAGCGCATCCAGCAGCACGAACACCAGCGGCCACAGCGCCATGCCCAGCAGCGGGGCCCACCAGTACGACCACGGCAGGGTCGGCTCGCCGACCACGATGTGCACCACCGCGCTGACGATGCGGTCGTTGAACAGCAGGCCGCCGATCGCCAGAATCTGCTGGGACATCGGGAAGAAGCGGATCCGCGCGCGGAAGCGCTGCAGGATGAAGGTCAGGATCACCAGCCGCAGCGCCTGCTCGCCGAGCACGCCGCCGTAGAGCAGATCGGCGATCACGCCGCTGGCGAAGGCGATGCCCAGCCCGACCCGATCCGGTGTTTCGATCACCCAGTAGGCCAGCACCAGTGCCAGCCAGTAAGGACGCAGCGGCTGCAGCAGCGCCGGAAGCGGCAACAGGCCCAGCAGCAGCGCCACGACCAGACTCACCGGCAGCACCCAGGGTTTGTCGCGCAGGCGGCTCATCGTTGTTCCTCCGGCGGCGCGGCGCCGGTTTCAGGCGCGGGCGCAGGCGAGGCTGCGGGGCGACGCGGAGTCACCGGTACCGGCGCGGATGGACCGGGCCGGTTGGCCTGCGGTGCATTGGCGGGCGCCGTCGCAGGTGCCGTGGAGGCCGGGGATGAACCCGCCGGGGTGGCACTGGCCGGCGCTGCGGTGCCTGCCGGCGCGCCGGCCTGCAGCGGCAGCGCGGCCGGGCCGCCGGCTTCGCCCGCATCACGGCGCAGGTTCGGCGGAATGCGGATCGCCTCGCCCGGGCGCAGCAGCAGCACATCGCGGCCACGGTCGAGCTGGGCGGCCGGCTTCAGCACACCGACCAGGAAGGCGTGGGTGTCATCCGGGCGCAGCGCGGTGATGCTGCCGACCGGGAAGCCGGCCGGGAAGCGCCCGCCCAACCCCGAGGTGACGATCTCATCGCCCACTTCCACCCCGGCACTGAGCGGAATGTCGCGCAGTTCCAGGGTGTCGCCGCGGCCGTAGACGATCAGGCGCACGCCGTTGCGGGCCACGGTGACGGGCACGGCATGGTCGGGATCGGTGAGCAGCAGGACGGTCGCGCTGTTGCCGGTGGTGGCGATCACCTGGCCCATCAGGCCACCGGCATCGATCACCGCCTGGCCGACATGCACGCCATCGCGGGTGCCGGCCGCCAGCACCAGGCGCTGGCGCACCGGGTCCAGGTCGATATCCAGGATCGGCGCGAGCTGCACATCCAGGCCACTGCGCTCGGCCACGTTGAGCAGTTCGCGCAGCTGGGCGTTGTCCAGCGCGGCGGTCTGCAGGCGGGTCAGGCGCGCATTGGCGATCAGCAACTGGTTGCGCAGCTCGCGGTTCTCGGTGACGAGCTGGCCGTGGCTGGCCGCGTTGTCCTTGACCTGGGTGCCGAGCCGTCCCGGCAGACCGGCCAATGCCCATACCGGCTGCACCAGCACGTTGGCCTGCGCGCGCAGGCGCGACAGCCAGCCGGCCTGGTCATCAAGCACGATCAGGGTGATGGCCAACGCCAGGTAAGCGAGCAGGCGCAGCGGACTGGCGGCATCGCCCTGGCGGGAGGCTACGGGAGGACCGGCGTAAGGCGGCACAGGCGTCGACTGGAAATAGTGTGGATGAAGCGCGCGGAACAAGAGCGCAGCGGGAACAGCATGCGACAACGCCCCGGCGAGGTGACGCCCGGCAAGCGAAGCTTGCTGGAGGCATCACGCCGCAGAGGCGCGTCTACGATACACGGCCGGTACGGCTTACTCCGGCGCAAAGAACTCGTTGCCGTGCATGTCCACCAGCTCCAGCGCACGACCACCACCGCGGGCCACGCAGGTCAGCGGGTCATCGGCCACCTGCACGTGCAGGCCGGTCTCCTCGGAGATCAGGCGGTCCATGTCACGCAGCAGGGCGCCACCACCGGTCAGCACGATGCCGCGCTCGGCGACGTCGGCGCACAGTTCCGGCGGGGTCTGCTCCAGCGCCAGCTTGACCGCGCTGACGATGCCCGAGAGCGGCTCATGCAGGGCTTCAAGCACTTCGTTGGAGTTGATCTTGATCATCTTCGGCACGCCCTCGGCGAGGTTGCGGCCGGAGATTTCCATCTCGATCACTTCCGCCTGCGGGTAGGCGCAGCCCAGCTCGACCTTGATCCGCTCGGCGGTCGCTTCACCGATCAGCATGCCGTGGTTGCGGCGCACGTAGTTGGTGATCGATTCGTCGAAGCGGTCGCCGCCGATACGCACGGAGGCCGAGTAGACGATGCCGTTGAGCGAGATCACCGCCACTTCGGTGGTGCCGCCGCCGATGTCGATGACCATCGAGCCGCGCGCTTCGGTGACCGGCATGCCGGCGCCGATCGCAGCGGCCATGGGCTCTTCGATCAGGAACACATCACGCGCACCGGCCTCCTCGGCCGATTCCTTGATCGCGCGGCGCTCGACCTGGGTCGAGCCGGCCGGCACGCAGACCAGCACGCGCGGGCTCGGGCGCAGGAAGCGCGACTTGTGGACCTTCTTGATGAAGTGCTTGAGCATCGCCTCGGTGTAGGTGAAGTCGGCGATGACGCCATCCTTCATCGGGCGGATGGTGGTGATATGGCCCGGGGTACGGCCGAGCATCTGCTTGGCCTCGGCGCCCACGGCAGCCACGGAACGGGTACCACCGATGGCACGGTCCTGGCGCACGGCCACGACCGACGGCTCGTTCAGCACGATCCCCTGCCCACGCACGTAGATGAGGGTGTTGGCCGTGCCCAGGTCGATGGACAGGTCATTGGAGAACATGCCACGCAGTTTCTTGAACATCTGGGAGTTGATCCTGAGGGGTGTCGCGCCCAACGCGGGATGGCGAAAAAATGGGCAGAATTCGAGGCCGACAAGCCTAGCAATCCCCCTGTGCGCGAGCAAGGACAAATCTGGCCGAAAGCCAGCCTTCACGGCCATTCAGGCCAATCCGGACAGCCCGGGTTCTGGCCCAAAGCCGCCCTACCCGTTAACCTTTGCGCCGCAGGGCGCCGCAGGGCGCCGTTTCGTTGCCCGCCCAACGGGCCTCAAACCCCCTTCCGCATAGGCCTTACTCGATGTCCGCTTTGATCTGTGGTTCTCTTGCCTTCGACACCATCATGGTGTTCCCGGACCAGTTCAAGAATCACATCCTGCCGGACAAGGTGCACATCCTGAATGTGTCGTTCCTGGTGCCGCGCATGCGTCGTGAATTCGGCGGTTGCGCCGGCAACATCGCCTACAACCTGTACCTGCTGGGTGGCGAGCCGATCCCGATGGGCACGGTGGGTTCGGATTTCGGCCCGTACCGCGAGTACTTCCAGGGCCTGGGCATCGACCTGAGCCGGGTCAAGGTGATCGATGAACTGTTCACCCCGCAGGCGTTCATCACCACCGATCACGACAACAACCAGATCACCGCCTTCCACCCGGGCGCGATGATGCGGTCCTACGAGAACCACGTGAAAGACGTGCCGGGCGTGACCCTGGGCCTGGTCGGCCCGGATGGGCGCGAGGGCATGATCCAGAACTCGCAGGAATTCTTCGAGGCCGGCGTGCCGTTCATCTTCGACCCGGGCCAGGCCATGCCGCTGTTCAACGGCCCGGAGCTGCGCACCTTCATCGAGCAGGCCGACTACGTCGTCGTCAACGACTACGAATCCAACCTGCTGCAGGAGCGCACCGGCTGGGATGAAAAAGCGATCGTGAGCCGGGTCAAGGCCTACATCACCACCCGTGGCCCCAAGGGCGCGGTCATCCACACCCCGGAAAAGACCTATGACATCCCGCCGGCGCACGAGCGCCGCGTGGTCGATCCGACCGGCTGTGGCGATGCGTTCCGCGCCGGCCTGATCTACGGCATCGAGAAGGGCTACGACTGGCTGACCATCGGCCGCATGGGCAACCTGATGGGCGCGCTGAAGGTCGAGCACCCGGGCACCCAGAACCAGCGCTTCACGTTCGATGAGTTCAATGAGCAGTTCAAGCAGCAGTTTGGTTACGCGTTAACCGCGTAACCAAACTGCCCGCGCATTCCACCTGATCCCCGCGCCGCTGGCGCGCCCCCTTGAGACGACTGCGCCTGTGGCGCAACCGTCCCGCGCATTCCACCTGATCCCCGCGCCTTCGGCGCGCCCCCTTGAGACGACTGCGCCCGTGGCGCAACCGTCCCGCGCATTCCACCTGATCCCCGCGCCGCTGGCGCGCCCCCTTGAACATCAAGGGGGCTCTCCACCAGAGAGGACTTTAGGGGTGATGAGGGTAGAGCCAGGCCATGCCTGGCTGCTTTCGAGCTCCATCGCCGGTAGACCGTGCGGCAAGCCGGTGTCCGCTGCAGTCAGGCCGAAACCCGGCTCTCTTCCCATGTCGCCAGCACCTGCCCGCAATCGGCCAGGTGCCAGCAGGCCATGCCCGGCCAAGGGTTGTCCGGGGTGTTGACCAGCAACGTGCGGGTGCCGGCGGCACGGCCGCATTCCAGGTCGAAGCGATGGTCGCCGACCATCACCATCTGGGCGGGAACGGCCTGCCAGCGCGCAACGAAGTACTGCAGCCCGGCCGGTGATGGCTTGGGCTCGGCTTCGTCACGGCCGATGATGTCATCGGTGGCGAACACGCCCCCGACACCGATCGCCTGCAGGGTCACCTCGGCGAGTTCGCGCGCATTGCGGGTCAGGATGCCCAGCCGGCAGCCTGTGGCGTGCAGGGTGCGTACCAGGGCCACCGCGCCGGGGGCGGCCTGTGCCTGCTCGGCCAGCGTACGTTCGTGTGCGAGCAGCCACGCATGCTTGGCCGCGGCCTCCTCGGCCGGCAGCGCGGCCAGATGGGTGAGGATGTCATCGTCCGGTGGAATCGCGAGGTCACGCTTGATGCGCTGGAAATCGTGCACCGCCACGGTCAGCGTGCCGTCCAGGTCAAACACCCAGTGACGGATCGCCGGCAGGCCCCTCACTGCCACCACGACGGCATGCGGCTGGCATCCACACCACCGGTTTCGAACACGGCCGTGCGCGTGCCACCGGCCTTGACCGGGAACTCGATGCTGATCACCTTGGCCTTGCGCGCCAGGTTCCACAGCGCTTTCTGGTCGGTGATGAACATCGCGATCGCTTCATCGGTATCCGGGCGCCAGGCGGCCATGGAGACCGGCTTGCCATCGTCGACGGTCACCTTGACCTGGCACTTCGGGCAGCGGAAATCGCCGGCCTGCAGCACGAGGTACGCATGGCGCTTCCATTCGGGATGATCGCGGAACACCAGCTGCACCGGCTTGGCACCGCTGCCATCCACGTCCACGCGCTCCTTGCTGTAGATCTGCGCCGAGGACTGGATGCCCTTGGTGCCGACCGGGATCTGGTTGTACTGCCACAGGGCCTGCAGACGGCGCGTTTCGCGCGCGGCCTCGGCCTTGGCCTTGACCTCGGCGTAGCCCGGTTCGATCCGGGCGGCGACGTCGGTGTCCTTGTACTGGTCCAGCAGCGAGCCACCGTGGATGCGGGCACGTTCCCAATCCTGCGCGGCGACCGCCATGTCGTACTGCTTGGCTACGCCTTCGGCCTTTTCTTCCTGCTGCGCCTTGGCGGCGGCCGCAGCGGCCTGCTGCGCCTGGCGCTCGGCTTCGGGGTTGCTGCACGCTGCCAGCGCAAAGGCGCAGGCCGCTACCAGGATCAGTCGCTTCATTGGGTGCTCCGTGTTGGACGATGGCGCGCAAGGCGCCTGCGCCTACTTTATCGCCAAGCGGCGCACGCCGGTGTGGCACCGATGGGCAGCGATTTCACTCCGTGCTCGGCTGTCCTTCGCGCCACCAGTGGGTGGACGGTGCCGGTGCGCGGATATCCAGACGTTCGCCCATGTGCGGCGCGGTCAGGGGCACGCCCTGTTCCTGCGCCAGCGTGGTGATGCGCTCGAACGGTTCCGTCCATGGGTGCAGGGCCAGATCGAAGGTGCCGTTGTGGATCGGCATCATCACCTTGCCGCGCACGTCCAGGTGCGCCTGCAGGCTCTGTTCGGGCTGCATGTGCACGTCCGGCCAATCCTCGCCGTAGGCCCCGGTTTCGATCATGGTCAGATCGAACGGGCCATAGCGCTCACCGATCCGGGCGAAGCCGTCGAAATAGCCGGTGTCACCGCTGAAGAAAAGCCGGGTACGCCCGGTGTCGATCACCCACGAGGCCCACAGCGTCCGGTTGCCGTCGGCCAGGGTGCGGCCGGAGAAGTGCTGGGCCGGCGTCGCCACGATCTTCAGGCCTTCCACGCGGGTGTCCTGCCACCAGTCCAGCTGCACGACCTTCGCCGCCGGCACGCCCCACGCGATCAGGCGGTCGCCCACGCCGAGGGCGGTGACGAAGTGCTGCACCTTGGGCGCCAGCGCCTGGATCGCGTCGTGATCGAGGTGGTCGTAATGGTCATGCGACACGATCACGCCGGTGATCGGCGGCAGTTCGTCGATGGTGAGCGGGGGCGCATGGAAGCGCTTGGGGCCCATGAACGACATCGGCGAGGCACGCTCGGAGAACACCGGGTCGGTCAGCCAGAAGTGGCCGTCCAGCTTCATCAGCATCGTCGAATGCCCCAACCGCCACAGGCTGTCGTCCGGTGCCTCGAGCAGGGCCTGGCGGGTCAGCGCCTGCACCGGGATCGGCGCCAGCGGGCTGGCATCGGCCGGCTTGTTGAACAGGAAACGCCACATCACCCCGACGGTGCGGAAGAAGCCGAGGTCGGTCTTGCCGGTGGGGTTGTGGAAGCGGCCGTCGCCGAATTGCGGCGACTGGTCATAGGCGGCCGCCGGGCGGGCACCGCAGGTCAACAGGCCAATGGACATGGCGATCAACACCGTCAGAAGGAGGAGGACACGAGGCAGGCGACGTTTCATGCGGGGCTTGCCCTGGAAAGTACACCGGCGAGTTTACTTGCCTTTTCCGAAAAGTAAACTGAACGGTGTAAAATAATCCGCATGACCGCCCCCGACCGCCCCAGCCGCCTCACCGACCGTAAACGCGAGGCCATCCTCCGCGCCGCGGTGGCCGAGTTCCGCGAATTCGGTTTCGCCGGCACCAGCATGGATCGCATCGCGGCCACGGCCGAGGTGTCCAAGCGCACCGTGTACAACCACTTCGCCAGCAAGGACGAGTTGTTCACCGCGATCCTGTGGCAGCTGTTCGAAGCCAGCCAGGCGCTGGATGTCGTGCCCTACGATCCGGCGCAGTCCCTGCGCGAGCAGCTGCTGGTCTTCGCGCAGCGGAAGATGCGCCTGCTCGACGACCCCGGCTTCATCGATCTCTCCCGGGTCGCGATGGCCGAACTGGTCCATGCCCCCGAGCGCGCGCGCGCGATGATGGACAAGCTGGCCGAGAAGGAAGAAGGCCTGACCGGCTGGATCCGCGCGGCCCAGGCCGATGGCCGGCTGCGCACGGACATGCCGCCGGCCGAGGCTGCGCACCAGTTGCAGGCGATGCTCAAGGCCTTTGCGTTCTGGCCGCAGATCACCTTCGGCCAGCCACCGCTGGCGCCGGCGCAGCAGCAGCAGGTGATGCACGATTGCGTGGACATGTTCCTGGCGGTGCGCGCGGTGTGACATAGGCTTCCACGCAAAGAAGCATGCCTTATCCAGTCGCGGAGGCGAGTTGGTCGGGCTCGGCTCGCGGTACGCAGGCAGGCATAAAAAAACGGCGGGTTTCCCCGCCGTTTTTCGTTCAACCGATGCGTCGGGCGATTACGGCTTGGCCGTGCCCGCCTCGGCCTTGTCCAGCATGTCCTGCACCGAGCCCGTGGTGATCGGGTGGTAGCCCGGCTTGGCCTTGGCGAAGGCCGCCTTGGCGAAGGCCAGGCCTTCCGGTGTCTTCACCAGTTCGGCGTAGATCGGCATGATCAGCTTGCGACGGCCAACGCGCTCGATGAACGCGCCGGCGGCGTCGTTCGCTTCGCTGTAGCCGCTGCGGATCGTCAACGGATACCAGCGCATCGCGATCTCGCCGTTGGCGGTACCGGTGAAGTGGTAGGCCTTGTCCAGCGCGGCCAGCTTCTCCACCGGCAGGGTCTTGCCCAGGCCGTCGATGAAGTGCACCCATTCCTGGGTGCCCCACTCGCCGGTGATCTGTGCGTTGGGCAGCGTGTTGCTGCCCTGCCAGGCGATGCGGGCGGTATCGACGATGGAGAAGTTGCGCGAGCGGGCCTTGGTCGCGAACGTCGGAATGCCCGGCTCGTCCAGCCATGCCTTCAGCTCGGCGTCGCTGACGGCGCCGGGCTTCTTGGACAGCAGGTTCTTCTTCAGGTACTCGACGAACTGGTCGGTGTTCGCGCTCTGGAAAGCATGGTCATCGAACCAGCCCCGCAGGAACGGATCGAAGGTCTCGCGGCCGAAGCGCTGTTCCAGGAACTGCAGGAACCATGCGCCCTTGACGTAGGCGACCTGGCTCAATGCCTCGTCCGGGTCACGCTCGCTCAGCGGCGGCAGGGCGAGGGCCTGGTCGGCCGCGCTCATGTCCTTCACTTCGGCGAGCAGATCGTTCTGGTCGATCTCGCGCTCCATCTCGGCCATTTCCTGGCCGTACAGCGCCTCGGTGATGCGGCCCTGCACGTAGGTGGTGAAGCCCTCGTTGAGCCAGATGTCCTTCCAGCTGGCGTTGGTCACCAGGTTGCCCGACCAGCTGTGCGCCAGTTCGTGGGCAACCAGGGAGACCAGCGACTTGTCGCCGACGATCACGGTCGGGGTAGCGAAGGTCAGGCGCGGGTTTTCCATGCCACCGAACGGGAACGACGGCGGCAGCACCAGCATGTCGTAGCGGCCCCAACGGTATTCGCCGTAGAGCTTCTCGGCAGCGCCGATCATTTTCTCGGTGTCTTCGAACTCCTTGGCGGCCTTGCCGACCATGGTCGGTTCGGCCCACACGCCGGAGCGGCCGGAGATCGGCTCGAACACCAGGTCGCCGGCGGCGATGGCCAGCAGGTAGGACGGGATCGGCTGCGGCATCTTGAAGGTGTAATCACCATCACGCGCGGCCTTGGGATCGTTGTCGGCGCTCATCAGCACCATCACGTCCGGGCGCGAGACCACGTGCGCGCTGTAGGTGAAGCGCACGCTCGGGGTGTCCTGCAGCGGCACCCAGGAACGGGCGTGGATCGCCTGCGACTGGCTGAACATGAAGGGCAGCTTCTTGCCCTCGGTCATCGACGGCTCCAGCCACTGCAGGCCCGAGGCGGTCGGTGCGGTGTGATAGGTGATCACGACCTTGGCCGGCTGATCCGGGGTCTCGATGCTCAGCTTGCTGCCGAACACCTTGTCGGCCGGCGCCAGCACGAACGGCAGCGGGGCAGCCTTGCCGTCGGCGGCGATCGCCTCGACCTTCTCCACCGTGAGCTCGCGGGTGTCCAGCACCAGCTGCTTGGCGGCCTTGTCCTTCCACTCCAGCGTGTAGGTCGCGGTGCCGCCGATCTGCTTGCTGTCGAAATCCAGCTTCAGGTCCAGCGCGATGTCCTTGACGACGACCTTGTCCGGCTCGGCGTACGAGCTTTCATCGTGGCTGCGGCTGTCGGCTTTCATGGCAGTGCTCGCCGGGGCGGTGGCAGTGGGATCGACGGTCGGAGCCGCCGGTTCTTTGGAACAGCCGGACGCCAGGGCGACGGCCAGGGGAATCAACAGGAACGGAGATCGCATGAACGGGACCGATCAGGGTGAAACGACCAGTTTACCCCCTGTCCCCGGCGCCCGCGCAGGCCATGCGTGCCGGTTCGCGCATTCAGTCCTCGGCGCGCAGCAGGCGCCCGCCTCCGGCGTACTTGGCCCGGTACATCGCCGCATCGGCGCGCCGGTAGGCCTCGCGCAGGTCATCGCCGGGGCGATACCCGGCCGCGCCGGCGCTGGCGCGTACCGGCGGGTCACCGGCACGCGCGGGCGCGGCCAGCTGCGCCAGCCAGCGCGTCACCCGCTCGCCGGCCTCGTTGCCATCGGCGTGCACGGCCAGCAGGAACTCATCACCGCCCCAGCGCCCGATCCAGTCGGGGCCGCGCAGCCACTGTCGCGCGGTCTCCACCAGCCGCACCAGCACCTGGTCGCCGGCCAGATGGCCGTGGGCGTCGTTGATCGGCTTGAGGTTGTCCAGATCGACAACGAACAGGGTCAGCGGACGGGCCTTCTCGCTGGCCCAGGCGGCGGACTCAGCCAGCGCCTGCTCGCAGCCGCGCCGGTTCAGGGCCTGGGTGAGCGGATCGAGCAGCACACTGCGGCGCAGATCACGCAGGCCGGCGTCCACGCCATGCAGATTGCGGTTGATGCTGCGCAGCAGCCGGCCGATCTCATCGTGGCCCAGATCGGGCAGATGCGGCAGGCGCTGCTCGTCGTAGTAGGCCTCCAGTGCATCGGCGGCCTGGCGCAGCGGCGCCATCAGGCGGTACAGCGCCATCATCGCGATCGCCGTGCCGAGCAGCGTGGCCAGCAGCACCACCCCGACCACGGTCCACATCATCCCGCGCTCATAGTGGCCGGTGGCGGCCATCCACAGCAGCAGGACCAGCAGCGGAACGTGCAGGCCAAGGAACACCACCGCCATCAGCTTGGCGGTGAACGAGCGGGGAAACACACGGGCAAGCCCGCGGTACAGACGCATGGCAGGCCCTCTTCGACAGCCTGCGTGCAGTGTGGCCGAGCTCCCTCAGCGGGAACCGGACCGCTGTCTCAAAGTTTGTAGCCGGAGTGAATCGAAACGATGCCACCGGTCAGGTTCTTGTAATGGCAGCGCTCGAAACCGGCCTCGGCCATCATGGTCTTGAGCTGCTCCTGCGGCGGATGCTTGCGGATGCTCTCGGCCAGGTACTGGTAGCTGTCGCCATCCCGCGCGAACAGCTGGCCTAGCTTGGGCAGGATCTTGAACGAGTGGAAATCGTAGATCGGCTTGAACCAGTCGGCGGTGACTTCGGAGAACTCCAGCACGCGCGCCTGGCCACCCACCTTGAGCACGCGATGCATCTCGCGCAGGCCGGCTTCCTTGTCGGTGACGTTGCGCAGGCCGAAGGCGATCGTGACCAGATCGAAGCTCGCATCCGGGAACGGCAGCGCCTCGGCGTTGCATTGCACGTAGTTCAGGCCTGCAACCAGGCCACGGTTGGTCAGCCGGTCACGGCCGACGGAGAGCATGCCGGCGTTGATATCGCCCAGCACCACTTCACCCTCATCACCCACCCGCTCCTTGATCAGCGCGGCGATATCGCCGGTGCCGCCGGCCAGATCCAGCACGCGGTCGCCCGGCTTCACCTGCGCGGTGGCGACGTAGTAGCGCTTCCACGCCCGGTGGATGCCCAGGCTCATCAGATCGTTCATCAGGTCGTAGCTGCGCGCGACCGAGGTGAACACTTCGCCCACCAGCTTCTGCTTGTCCTTGGCAGCGACATCGCGGAAGCCGAAATGGGTGGTGCCAGTCTTGTAGGGGGATTCGCTCATGGGGACGATTATCGCACCGCCGGCGCCGTTGCGGCAGGCCGCCCACTATCATGGGGGCCTTCACGTTCCTGGATTGCGCATGATCACCACCCCCGACTACGCCGCCCTGCTCGAAACCGC
Organism: Stenotrophomonas sp. PS02301; assembly: GCF_029959485.1. Classification (NCBI taxonomy): domain Bacteria; kingdom Pseudomonadati; phylum Pseudomonadota; class Gammaproteobacteria; order Lysobacterales; family Lysobacteraceae; genus Stenotrophomonas; species Stenotrophomonas sp. PS02301. The sequence continues at coordinate 10,308 of NZ_JASCOO010000023.1, read as the reverse complement.
CATCGCCGAAGCCCGCCAGGGCCTGGCCGAAGGCGGCATCCCGATCGGGGCCGCGCTGTACCACAACGATGGCCGCCTGCTCGGCTGCGGCCACAACCGCCGCGTCCAGGAAGGCGACCCCTCGGTGCACGGCGAAACCGATGCCTTCCGCAAGGCCGGCCGCCAGCGCCGCTACCAGGACACCATCATGGTCACCACCCTGGCCCCGTGCTGGTACTGCAGCGGGCTGGTGCGCCAGTTCAACATCGGCACCGTGGTGGTGGGCGAGTCGGTCACCTTCCAGGGCGGCATCGCGTGGCTGCGCGAGAACGGGGTCAAGGTGATCGACATGCAGAGCCAGGCATGCATCGACCTGCTTGGCGGCTTCATCAGCGCCCATCCCGAGGTCTGGAACGAAGACATCGGCGAGTAAGAAACGCCACCGTTCCGCGCGGATCCGCCCGGAACCCGCCCGCGTGATGCCGATACGCAGCGCGCGGGCGCTGCAACGTTCTGAATGCTTCAGTGAGCGAGGCGGGTCGCAACGCCCTGTGCCACGGATGTATGCGTGCGACACCCTCACGTGCCGCACACCGCCGTGGGACATCGCCAACACGCCGCACTAACAACCGCGCTGCATGAACGCCTTAAGGTGGTTGCACAGGGGGCACCATCGTCGAGGAGACGTCATGCATGCCCAAACCCGCCGCACCTCCTCCGTCGAACCTGCGTTGATGGACGCGTGGGAAAGACTGCAGGTGCACTACGCACGCCACCACAACGCCGCGCCTTTCTGGGATGCCTACCAGGCGATCCAGGATGAGTTGACGCGGTCCCATCCGCATCATCGCGTCGCGGTCTGCAACCGGCTGGCGACCCTGGCCGAACGCCTGGGCGTGGTCCACCACGCGCAGCTGCTGGGCGAGCCACGGGGCGAACGCCGCCACACCGGCTCCACATCGCCATGACATCACATGCACCGCGCCCTACGCCATCATCCAGATTCCCTTCTTCCCATATTGAAGTGACCATGTCCTCCGCCCAGATCTCCATCCCTGCCGTCATCGATGTCGACGCCGAAGTCAGCTACTGGCGCCAGCGTCACGCCGACGGCAACCTCGGGACGGGCTCATTCGGCCATTACGTGCCGTGGATCAAATTCGCCTGCGATTCGCTGATCACGCAACCGCGTGCCAGCGATGAGCAGCGCGATGAAATGTTCCAGACCCACTACGCGCTGCAGATCATGCCGCGCCTGTCCGAAGAACAGGCTCGCCAGTTCGTCGACCAGTGCTGGGAACACGTCTACCATGCCGGCCGCCAGGACCTGTCCTCGCGCCCGCGGCTGCATGCCCGCGTCTGACCCGCGCCGGCTGCACAGCGCCTGCACGGCGCCCCTCCAATGATGCAGACACCTCGGCTCCCACCTGTCGTGCCTCATGAAACTGCGCAGTCTCTTCAACCTTGTCGCCAAGAAGGCGTCCTATGCGGCGGGAACGCCGTGGACCTTCCTGGCGGCGGTAACGATCGTGGTCGTCTGGGCCCTGAGCGGGCCGATCTTCACGTTCAACGACACCTGGCAGCTGGTGATCAACACCGGTACCACCATCATCACCTTCCTGATGGTGTTCCTGATCCAGCACAGCCAGAACGCGGATACCGCTGCGATCCAGATCAAGCTCGATGAGTTGATCCGCGCGACGAAAGAGGCCAACAACGAACTGCTCGATCTGGAAGAGCTGGACGAAGAACGCCTGGAAGAAATCCGCCGCGAGTACGAACGGATGGCCCGCGAAGCCGGCAGCGCACTGGATCGCGCGCGCCGCTGCCACGGCGATGGCCGGGCAGACGATCCCTGAGCGGCACGGGTGCGGCAACGTGGCCGCACCCGCGTGGATCATTCACCCGCGCTCGTGCCAACCGCCGCCGAGCACCTTGTACAACGCCACCTGGTTGGATTGCTGGGCCAGCTGCGTGCTGACCAGCGACTGCCGTGCGGTGTACGCGGTACGGCGTGCATCCAGCAGGGTCAGGAAGCTGTCCAGGCCGGCGTCATAGCGTGCCTGCGACAACTGCTGCGCCTGCTCCGCGGCAGCCACCAGCGCCTGCTGCGACGACAACTGCGCATCCAGACTCTCGTTGAGCGCCAAGGCATCGGCCGCCTCGCGGAAACCGACCTGGATCGCCTTCTCGTACTGCGCCAGCGCGATATCGCGGTCCGCCGTGGCCATGCCCAGATTGGCGCGCAGCTTACCGCCCTGGAAGATCGGCAGGGTGAGCTTGGGAATGAAGCTCCACACGCGTGTGCCGCTGTCGAACAGACCCGACAGCTCCGACGAGGCCGACCCGATGCTGCCGGTCAGGCTGATCGACGGGAAGAACGCCGCGCGCGCCGCACCGATGTTGGCGTTGGCCGAGAGCAACACGTGCTCGGCGGCCATCACGTCCGGCCGCTGCAGCAGCACATCGCCCGGCATCCCGGCCGGCAGCGGCCGCACGCTGGCGACCTCGGTCACCTCCGCCTGCGGCAGCAGCGCGGCATCGACCGGCCCACCGGCCAGCAGCACCAGTGCATTGCGGTCCTGCGCGACCTGCCCGGCAAAGCGCGCCACATCGGTGCGCGCGGTTTCCACCAGGGTGCGGGTCTGGCTCAGTTCCAGCGCCGAGGCGCCGCCGAGCTGGCGGCGGGCCTCGGTCAGGCGCAGCGAGTCCTCATAGGTCGCCAGCGTCGCTTGGGCGATCCGCAGCTGCTCGCTGTCCGCGCCCAAGGTCAGCCACGCATTGGCCACCTCGGCCACCAGCGACAGCTGCGCACTGCGGCGGTTGGCCGCTTCGGCGAAGTACTGCTGCAGCGCCGCCTGGCTGAGGTTGCGCACGCGGCCGAACAGATCCAGTTCGAACTCGACCACGCCGAGGTTGGCACTGAACTGCTCGGTCACCGGGGCATCGCCGCCACTGCGGGTCATCTGCCCCTGCACACCGACCGCCGGCACGCGGTCAGCGCGCTGGATGCGGTACTGCGCCCGGGCACGCTCGACATTGAGCACGGCCACGCGCAGGTCGCGGTTGTTCTCCAGGGATTGAGTGATCACCGTCTGCAGGCGCGGATCGACGAAGAAATCGCGCCAGCCGATGTCGGCCACCTCCATCGGTGCGGTGGTCTCCGCCCCCGCGGTGGCCGTGGCCGGCCACTGCGCGGGAATCGCCGGAGCGACTTCGGTGCTGCGCGGCTCCAGCGTCGAGCAACCGGACACCACCAGGCTCACGGCCAGCGCCAGGCTGGCCATCATGGGCTTACGCATCGGAACCTCCGGCGTTCTTGCCGTACTTCTTACGATTGAACACGCGCTGCACCACCACGAAGAACAGCGGGATGAAGAACACACCCAGCACCGTGCCGACCAGCATGCCGCCCAGCACGCCGGTACCGATGGCCTGCTGTGCGCCGGAACCGGCACCGGAGGCGATCGCCAGCGGCAGCACGCCCAGGCCGAAGGCCAGCGAGGTCATGATGATCGGGCGCAGACGGTCACGCACGGCGTGCATCGTCGCCTCGATCAGGCCCGCGCCCTTCTCCAGGTTTTCCTTGGCGAACTCCACGATCAGGATCGCGTTTTTACTGGTCAGACCCACCGTGGTCAGCATCGCCACCTGGAAGTAGATGTCGCGCTCCATGCCACGCATGGTGTTGGCCAGCACTGCGCCGAGGATGCCCAGCGGCGCCACCAGCAGCACCGAGGTCGGTACGCTCCAGCTTTCATACAGCGCGGCCAGGCACAGGAACACGATCAGCAGCGACAGCGTGTACAGCAGCGGCGTCTGCGAACCGGCCTGGCGTTCCTGGTAGGACAGCGCGGTCCACTCGATGTCGAAACCGGCCGGCAATTGCTTGGCGAGCTTCTCCACTTCGTTCATCGCATCGCCCGAGGCCACCCCTTGCGCCGGCTCGCCCTGGATTTCCATCGCGGACACGCCGTTGTAGCGCTCCAGGCGCGGCGAACCATAGTCCCAGCGCTGGCTGGCGAAGGCCGAGAACGGCACCATCTCACCGGCGGTGTTCTTGACCGACCACAGGTTGAAGTCTTCCGGGTTCATGCGGAACGGCGCATCGGACTGCACGTACACGCGCTTGACCCGGCCACGGTCGATGAAATCATCGATGTAGCTGCTGCCCCACGCCGCCGCCAGCGTGGTGTTGACCGCCTCCAGCGACAGGCCCAGTGCACTCGCCTTGCCGACGTCGATGTCGATGCGCAGCTGCGGGGTGTCTTCCTGGCCGTTGGGGCGCACGTTGGCCAGCAGCTTGCTTTGCCCAGCCATGCCTAGCAGCTGGTTGCGTGCGTCCAGCAGCGCCTGGTGACCGGCACCGCTGGTGTCCTTCAGGAAGAAGGTGTAGCCCGACCCGATGCCCAGTTCCGGCATTGCCGGCGGCGGGAAGGCGAAGATGAAGGCATCCTTGATTCCGCCCAGCGCCGCCATCGCCCGCCCGGTGATCGGCATCGCGCCCTGGTCGGCATCACGGTCCTTCCAGTCCTTGAGCTTGACGAAGGCCATGCCCGCGTTCTGGCCCATGCCGGCGAAGCTGAAGCCCTGCACCGAGAAGATCGACTCGATCGCGTCGGCCTCGTTCTCCATGAAGTGCTTTTCGAGCTTGTCGATCGATTCCAGCGTACGTTCCTGGGTGGCACCGACCGGGGTCTGCACCAGCGCCATCAGGATGCCCTGGTCTTCATTGGGCAGGAACGAGCTGGGCAGGCGCATGAACAGCAGGCCCATCACCAGGGCGAGCGCAGCAAACACACCCATGAAGCGCCACGGACGGCCGAGGATGCCGCGCACGCCACGCTGATACTTCGCGCTGGAGCTGTCGAAGCCACGGTTGAAGGCGTTGAAGAAGCGACCCGACCAGCCCTTGTGGGCCACGTGGTGCTCGCCCTTCTTGAGCGGCTTGAGCATGGTGGCGCACAGCGCCGGGGTCAGCACGATCGCAACCAGCACCGACAGCGCCATCGCCGAGACGATGGTGGCCGAGAACTGGCGGTAGATGACGCCGGTGGCGCCGCTCATGAAGGCCATCGGCACGAACACCGCCGACAGCACCAGGCCGATGCCGACCAGTGCGCCGGTGATCTGGGTCATCGATTTGCGTGTCGCTTCCAGCGGTGACAGGCCCTCTTCGGACATGATCCGCTCGACGTTCTCCACCACCACGATCGCGTCATCGACCAGCAGGCCGATCGCCAGCACCATCGCGAACATGGTCAGCATGTTCACCGAGAAGCCCAGCGCGGCCAGGATGCCGAACGTGCCCAGCAGCACCACCGGCACCGCGATCGTCGGGATCAGGGTCGCGCGGAAGTTCTGCAGGAACAGGTACATCACCAGGAACACCAGCACGATCGCTTCGATCAGGGTCTTGATCACGCCCTTGATCGAGACCTGCACGAACGGCGTGGTGTCATACGGCACCACCGCCTTCAGGCCGGCCGGGAAGTTCGGGGCCATTTCATCCAGGGTGGCCCGCACACCGTTGGCGGTGGCCAGCGCGTTGGCGCCGGTGGCCAGGGTGATCGCGATACCCGAGGAAGGCTTGCCGTTGTAGCGGGTGACGAAGTCGTACGATTCCGCGCCCAGCTCCACGCGGGCCACGTCGGCCAGGCGCAGTTCGGCACCATCCTGCGCGCTGCGCACGATGATGTTGCGGAACTGCTCCGGGGTCTGCAGGCGGTCCTGCGCGTTGATGGTCGCGTTGAGCTGCTGGCCCTTGATCGACGGCGCGCCGCCGAGCTGGCCGATGGCGACCTGCGCGTTCTGCGCGGTGATCGCCGCGATCACTTCGGCAGTGGACAGCTTGTAGGTGTGCAGCTTGTTGGGGTCCAGCCAGATGCGCATGGCGTACTTGCCACCGAACACCTGGATGTTGCCCACGCCCGGCACACGGCTCAGCGGATCGACGATGTTGGAGCCGACGTAATCGGAGATGTCGTTGGCATCCATGCTGCCATCTTCAGAGACGAAGCCGAGCACCTGCAGGAAGCCGCTGCTCGATTTGGCCACGTTGATGCCCTGGCGCTGCACTTCCTGCGGCAGCAGTGGCATGGCCAGCTGCAGCTTGTTCTGCACCTGCACCTGGGCGATGTCCGGGTCGGTGCCGCTCTGGAAGGTCAGCGTGATCGTGGCCTGGCCATTGGAGGAGCTGTTGGAGGAGAAGTAGATCAGGCCATCCAGGCCCTTCATGTTCTGCTCGATGATCTGCGTCACCGAATCCTCGACCACCTTGGCCGATGCACCCGGATAATTGGCGCTGATCTCGACGGCCGGCGGTGCCACTTCCGGGTACATCGACACCGGCAGCTTGAGCACCGCCAGGCCACCGGCGAGCATGATGATGATCGCAATCACCCACGCGAAGATGGGGCGATCAATGAAAAAACGTGCCATGGAATTCTCCGGTTACTGCTGGGCGGCGGGAGCCGCCGGCGCGGCGGCCGGCTTGGCCGGGGCCGCGCCCATTTCGGTGGCCTGCACGGGCATGCCCGGCTGGATCTTCTGCAGGCCTTCGACGATGACCTTGTCACCCGCCTTCAGCCCGTCTTCCACCAGCCACTTGTCGCCGAGCGAACGGCTGACCTTGACCTGCCGCACTTCGACCTTGTCGTCCTTGCCGACCACCATGGCGCTGGTATCGCCCTTGGGATCGCGGGCGATGCCCTGCATCGGCACCAGGATCGCGTTGTCGCGCACGCCGCTGCCGACCTGGGCACGCACGTACATGCCCGGCATCAGCACCTGGTCCGGGTTCTCGACCTTGACCCGCAGCGCGTAGCTGCCGGTGGTCGGGTCCACGCTGACTTCGGAGAATTCCAGCGTGCCCTTGTGGTCGAACTCGGTGCCGTCATCGAGCAGGATCGTCACCGGCAGGGTCTGGTTGTCCTGCAGGCGGCCGCTGGCCAGCTCGCGGCGCAGCTGCAGCAGCTCGCTGGCGGACTGGGTCAGATCGACATAGATCGGGTTCAACTGCTGCACGGTGGCCAGTGCTTCGGCCTGGCCGGCGCTGACCAGTGCGCCCTGGGTGACGGACGACTTGCCGATGCGGCCGCTGATCGGCGCGGTGATGCGGGCATAGCCCAGCGTCACGTTGGCGGCGTCCAGCGAGGCACGCGCGGCGCCCACATCGGCCTCGGCCTGCTTGAGCGCGGCGATCGCGTTCTCGTTGTCCTGGGTGCTGACCGCCTCGACCTTGGCCAGCTCGCCGATGCGCTTGGCGCTCAGGCGTGCGGCATTGGCGGTGGCTTCGGCGCGGGCCAGCTGGGCACGGGCGCTGTTGGCCTGGGCGCGATAGCTGGCGTCATCGAGCTGATACAGCGGCTGGCCCGCAGTGACCAGGCCGCCTTCGGTGAACAGCCGCTTGGCCACGATGCCATTGACCTGCGGGCGCACTTCGGCGACCAGGAAGGCATTGGTGCGGCCCGGCAGTTCGCGGGTCAGGCCGACCTGCTCGGCCTTGAGGGTGGCCACGGTCACCTGGCCGGGGCCGCCCTGCGGACCCTCCTGCTCACCACCGCCACAGGCGGACACGGTCAGGGCGATCGCGAGGGACAGCGCGAGAAGACGGTACGGGGTTCTGGACATGGCGGTAGGGGCTCGCAGACGGAAAAAGGGCGCGCCTGCAGCCCAACTTCCGATAAAAGCGAAGAATGACGACAAACAGGCAGCAAATGACGGCAAGTATCCGAAACGAGACCCGCCGGCGCGCGCAGGCAGTCCTCGCTGAGGATCAGTGGGGCGCAAATATACATACATGCATGTTTGTTTGTAAAGCGGTACAATTCAGGCCGGTTTCATCCAGCAACTGCACAGCGCAATGGCCAGAAAAACCAAAGAAGAGGCGCAGGCCACCCGCGAGGGCATCCTCGATGCGGCCCAGGTCTGTTTCCATGAATACGGGGTCGCCGGCACCAGCCTGGCGATGATCGGCGCGCGCGCCGGATTCACCCGCGGCGCGGTGTACTGGCACTTCAAGAACAAGGCCGAAGTGCTGACCGCGATGATCGACCGTGAGCGCGTGCCGTTCATCGAGCGGATGCGTCGCACCACCTCGGCCAAGCGCAGCACGCCGATCCTGGACCTGCGCTCGGCGCTGCTGGTCTCCTTCCGGGAGCTGGCCGAAGACGAACGCCTGCGCAACATGATGGAAATCATGCTGCGCAACGATCTGTCTGTGGAAAGCCAGGCAATGCAGGCGCTGCAGCTGGAGGCATCGCGTGAGGAGCTGGGCATTTTCGCGGCCGCGTTCCAGCGCGCGCGGGAGTTGGGACAGCTGCGCGAGGGGGTGGACGTGGACACGGTGGCGCGCATCGTGAGCACCAGCCTGACCGGGGTGCTGTATAGCGCAATGCTGGAACCGGAGCTGTTCGAGATCCAGCGCGATGGCGCGCAGACGCTGGATGCGATCCTCAGCGCATTCGTGCAGCCGGGTGTATTCACCCCGGGCGCCCCGCCGACCGCCCTGCCAACCGACGACGACGCCTGAGGCGAAGGACGGGTTGGTCGAGCGCTGGGGCGCGATGCCCTTGCCGGCGAATGTCCTCCGGCGCCGGCCTGCGGCCGCCCCCTCCCCCTTGAGTTCGCCCACAAGGGCATCGCGCCCCAACGTGTACAGACCACTGGCGCCCAAAGAAAGGCCGCCTTTCCCGCGCGCGGACCACACGCGGACCCCGTAGCGGCCGGCAGCCCCAAACGGAGACAGCGTTTGACAGAAGAAGCAAAAAAAACGGCGACACCGAAGTGCCGCCGTTCTTCCTACCACCCGATCGTTGCGTGCCGTTACAGGATGTAGCGGCTCAAGTCCGGATCCTGTACCAGCTCACCCAGGTGCGCGTCGACGTAGGCCTGGTCGATGCTGATGGTCTCACCATCGCGGTCCGGGGCTTCATAGCTCAGCGTATCCAGCAGGCGCTCCAGCACCGTGTGCAGGCGGCGCGCGCCGATGTTTTCCTGGCGCTCGTTCACCTGGAAGGCGATCTCGGCCAAGCGGTCCACCGCGTCGATCGTGAACTTCATCGAGACGCCTTCAGTCTGCAGCAGCGCTTCGTACTGCTTGGTCAGCGCGGCCCTCGGCTCGGTCAGGATGCGCACGAAGTCCTGCTTGCTCAGCGCGCCCAGCTCCACGCGGATCGGGAAACGACCCTGCAGTTCCGGGATCAGATCGCTGGGTTTGGCCAGGTGGAACGCACCGGAGGCGATGAACAGGATGTGGTCGGTCTTGATCGTGCCGTACTTGGTGGACACGTTGGAGCCTTCCACCAGCGGCAGCAGATCGCGCTGCACGCCTTCGCGCGAGACATCGCCCCCCCCGACGTTGTCGCCGCGCTTGGCGACCTTGTCGATCTCATCGATGAACACGATGCCGTGCTGCTCGCAGGCTTCGATCGCCGCGCTGCGGATGTCGTCTTCGTTGACCAGCTTGCCGGCCTCTTCCTCGATCAGCAGCGGGCGCGCGGCCTTGATCGACAGCGTACGCTTCTGCGCCTTCGCGCCGCCCATGCTGGAGAACATCTGGCGCAGCTGCTGGCCCATTTCTTCCATGCCCGGCGGGGTCATGATGTCCATGCTGACATTGGCCGACACTTCCAGTTCGATCTCGCGCTCGTCCAGCTCACCGTTGCGCAGCATGCGGCGGAACTTGATGCGGGTCTCGTTGTCCTGCGCGGACGGCTCATTGCGCGCGGCTTCGGCATCGAAGCCGATACCGGTGCTGCGGCGCGGCAGCAGCGCATCGAGGATGCGGTCTTCGGCGCGCTCTTCGGCCTGGGTGCGCACGCGCACCTTGGCCTGCTCGCGATACAGCTTGACCGCGGTATCGGCCAGGTCGCGGATGATCTGCTCCACGTCCTTGCCGACGTAGCCGACCTCGGTGAAGCGGGTCGCCTCGACCTTGACGAACGGCGCATTGGCCAGCGTGGCCAGGCGACGTGCGATCTCGGTCTTGCCGACGCCGGTCGGGCCGATCATCAGGATGTTCTTGGGCATGACTTCGTTGCGCAGTTCGGCCGGCAGCTGCATGCGGCGCCAGCGGTTGCGCAGCGCGATGGCGACCGCGCGCTTGGCATCGTGCTGGCCAACGATGTGCCGGTCCAGTTCCTGCACGATCTCGCGCGGGGTCATGGTGGCGGAAGAAACTTCAATCTTGTGCGGCATGGGTGTGCTCACGAGGATATGGGGTGGAATGACGTATCACCGGCCTGCCTGGCAGCGACGTAACGCTGATGTGGAGCCACGCCATGCGTGGCTGACCGGATACCGCCGCCACCCAAGGCCTGGCTCTAC
>NZ_JASCOO010000022.1:0-49673 GCF_029959485.1 Stenotrophomonas sp. PS02301 | reverse complement strand
ACCATGAGCCGCATGGATGCGGCGACATGAGCCTCCATGGATGGATTCACGGCGTGTCCCGCCAACCCACCCAGGCCGGCCCACTACACGTAGCCCAAAGCGTCCTGCTTTACGCTCTGCTCTGCGCTTCTGCAGACCAGCGATCGGCACTACGGAGCACGAGAGAATCAGTACCCCGCCGCCTGCCCATCCTTGCGGCTTTCCGACGCCCCGTAATACACACCGGTCTCCGGATCACGCAGGATCGCCTGATACCCGCCGTACGGACCATCCGCGAACACCACGCGGTGGCCCTTGCGCATCAACGCGCGCACCGTCTCATACGGGAAGCCGGTTTCCAGATTCACCTCGCCGCCATCGCTCATCGCCGTCGCCTGCCCGGTCGGCTCGGTCGAGCCCTCGTGCTGGATGCGCGGCGCATCGCCGGCTTCCTGCAGATTCATCCCGAAGTCGACCATGTTCATCACGATCTGCGCATGGCCCTGCGGCTGCATCGCGCCCCCCATCACGCCGAAGCTCATCCACGGCTTGCCGTCCTTGGTGACGAAGCCCGGAATGATGGTCTGGAACGGGCGCTTGCCCGGCGCATAGCCGTTCGGGTGATCCTTGCGCAGCACGAACATCTCGCCACGATCCTGCAGGATGAACCCCAGGCCCGGAGGCGCCATGCCGCTGCCCATGCCGCGGTAGTTGGACTGGATCAGCGAGACCATCATGCCGTCGGCATCCGCCACGGTCATGTAGATCGTGTCGCCTTCCTGCAGCTGCTTGGGCGTACCCGGCTGCACTTCACTCAGGGCCTTGTCCATCGAGATCAGCTTGCGGCGCTCAGCCGCGTAGCCCTTGGAAATCAACCGGTCGACCGGGGCCGGGTGGAATGCCGGATCGGTGTAGAAGCGCGCGCGGTCGGCGAAGGCGAGCTTCTTGGCTTCCACGAACAGGTGCACGTGCTCGGGTGAGCCGAAGGCGATCTTGGAGAAGTCGTAGCCTTCCAGTACGTTGAGGATCTGCAGCGCGGCGATGCCCTGGCTGTTCGGCGGCAGCTCCCATACGTCATAGCCACGGTAGTTGCTGCTGACCGGCTCGACCCACTCGCCATGATGGCTGGCCATGTCGTCATAGCTCAGGTAGCCACCGTTGGCCTTGAAGTAGGTGCCGATGGTGCGGGCGATGTCGCCCTTGTAGAAGGCATCGCGGCCGCCCTGGGCGATCTGCTCCAGGGTGTGGGCCAGGTTCGGGTTCTTCCACATCTCGCCCTTGCGCGGGGCATGGCCATCGATCGTGAACTGCTCGGTGAAACCGGGGTACTTGGACAGCCGGGGCACCGAGCGGTCCCAGTAGTAGGCGATGACCTCGGCGACCGGGTGGCCCTCGCGGGCGTAACGGATCGCGGGCGCGAGGTTGTCGGCCATCGGCTTGCGGCCGAAGCGGTCGTGCAGGGCGAACCAGCCATCCACCGCGCCGGGCACCGAGACCGGCAGCGGGCCAGTCGCCGGGATCTCCTTCAGGCCGCGGCGCTGGAACTCGGCCAGGGTCAGCGACTTCGGCGAGCGGCCTGAGCCGTTGTAGCCATACAGCTTCTGCGTCCTGGGGTCCCACACGATCGCGAACAGATCACCACCGACGCCGTTGCCGGTGGGCTCCATCAAACCGAGGGCGGCATTGGCCGCGATCGCGGCATCCACCGCCGAACCACCGGACTTCATCACGTCCAGGGCGATCTGCGTGGCGAGGGGCTGGGAAGTGGCGGCCATCGCGTGCGGGGCGATCACCTCCGAGCGGGTGGCAAAGGTGTGGCCGGTGATCCGGTCGGCGGCAATCGCTGCGGCGGGCAGGGCACACAGGACGGCGGCGGCAAGCAGGCCGCGGGCAAGGCGTGAGGACACGGGGTGGTTCCTGAGGGTGGTAGCCACCCGATGGTGGCGGCAGAGGCCGCTGGATGACATCCCACAATGGTCATGCCCCGAGGTTGAAATTGACCCCCGATCCGCGCAATCCGCTGCACCAAAATGCTGAATTCCAGTTCATCGGAACGCTTTCAGCCGCAACCATCCTTGTACGGCGGGGCCTTGCGGTGGATGCAGGCGAAACCGATGGAAATTGTCTTTCCAGGGTTGACACCGCCAAAACCCGTGTGGTTTTCTCGATCTCATGTTGCAGCGCACAGCCACCCGCGAATCCATCGAGCACGCCGACCACGGCGCGGCCTCCATCCATTCGCTTCTCGTCCTCGTACTTATTACCCAACCAACAGGTGCGGGACGGACCGGCGTGTAAGCAAGACTGCCAGGTATCCATCAAAACCCGCACCCGACCAGGTGCGGGTTTTTTCGTTTCAGAACGCTTTGATTTCCCTCCTCCCCTCTGAGTTGCCCTCCACCATGACCCGCCAGCCCACCTCAAGCCAGCCGATGCCCACCGCCCCCACGGCGGGTGCGTTCGCGTGTGCTCGCGGCCAGGCCGGTGCCACCCCTTCCCCTGATGGGCCGACGCGTCGCTGACCGTCGGCCCTCTTTTTTCTTGCCTCCAAAGGACCTCCCCCATGAGCACCAACGACCTGCCCCAGATCAAGATCGCTGTTGTCGGCTACGGCAGCCAGGGCCGCGCGCACGCGCTGAATCTGCGTGAATCCGGTTTCGATGTCGTCGTCGGGCTGCGCCCGGGCGGTCCGACCGAGGTCAAGGCTCAGGCCGACGGCTTCACCGTCAAAGCCCCGGCGGAGGCGGTGAAGGATGCCGATCTGGTCGCTGTGCTGACCCCGGACATGGTGCAGAAGAAGCTCTACGAAGACGTGCTCGCGCCGAACATGAAACAGGGCGCGGTGCTGCTGTTCGCGCACGGTCTGAACGTGCATTTCGACATGATCAAACCGCGCGAGGATCTGGACGTGGTGCTGGTCGCGCCGAAGGGCCCGGGTGCGCTGGTCCGTCGCGAGTATGAGATCGGCCGCGGCGTGCCGTGCATCTGGGCGGTCTACCAGGACAAGAGCGGCAAGGCCGCCGAGTTCGCGCTGGCCTACGCCGGTGGCCTGGGTGGCGCGCGCGCCAACCTGATCCAGACCACCTTCAAGGAAGAAACCGAAACCGACCTGTTCGGCGAGCAGGCCGTGCTGTGCGGTGGCGCTTCGGCCCTGGTGCAGGCCGGTTTCGAAACCCTGGTCGAAGCCGGCTACCAGCCGGAAATCGCCTACTACGAAGTACTGCACGAACTGAAGCTGATCGTGGACCTGTTCTACGAAGGCGGCATCACCCGCATGCTGGAATTCATCTCCGAAACCGCGCAGTACGGCGACTACGTCAGCGGCCCGCGCGTGATCGACGCCGGCACCAAGGCGCGCATGAAGGACGTGTTGACCGATATCCAGAACGGCACCTTCACCAAGAACTGGGTGGCCGAGTACGAAGCGGGCCTGCCGAACTACAACAAGTTCAAGCAGGCCGACCTGGAGCACCCGATCGAGAAGGTAGGCAAAGAACTGCGCGCCAAGATGGTCTGGTTGCAAAGTCAAGCCGCGTAAACGCGCGGCTCCCCCACCCGCTTTCGTAAAGGTCACCGCATGAATACCTCCGCTCACAGCACCGCGCCCCGCAACGGCGCACGCTGGTTGACGCAGGCCCTGGAAGCCGAGGGCGTGCATACGCTGTTCGGCTATCCGGGCGGCACCATCATGCCGTTCTATGACGCCCTGGTGGATTCCGGGCTGAAGCACATCCTGGTCCGCCACGAGCAGGGCGCAGCCCTGGCCGCCAACGGCTTCGCCCGTGCCAGCGGCCGGGTCGGCGTCTGCGTCGCCACCTCCGGCCCGGGCGCCTCCAACCTGGTCACCGGCATCGCCGATGCGATGCTGGATTCGGTGCCGATGGTCTGCATCACCGGCCAGGTCGCCACCCCGCTGCTGGGCACCGATGCGTTCCAGGAACTGGACGTGTTCGGGCTGACCCTGCCGATCGTCAAGCACAGCTGGCTGGTGCGCTCGGTCGATGACCTGCCGCAGGTGGTCGCCGATGCGTTCCGCATCGCCCGCGAGGGTCGCCCGGGGCCGGTGCTGATCGATCTGCCCAAGGACGTGCAGGTGGCCGATGCGTCGCACCTGCCGGACCACGTGCCGTCCACGGTGGTCGCACCGCCGGCGCCGAATGACGACGCCATCGCGCAGACCATCGCCGCCATCGCCGGGGCCGAGAAGCCGGTGATCTATGCCGGGGGTGGCGTGGCGCTGGGCGATGCGGTGGAGGACTTCCGTGCCTTCGTCGAGGCGACCTGTATTCCGACCGTGCTGACCCTGCGCGGCCTGGGCGCGCTGCCGCCGCAGCATCCCCACTACCTGGGCATGCTGGGCATGCACGGCACCCGCGCGGCCAACATGGCCGTGCAGGAAAGCGATCTGCTGGTCGTGGTCGGCGCCCGTTTCGATGACCGCGCGACCGGCAAGTTGAACGAGTTCGCCCCGTTTGCCCGCGTCGTGCATATCGATGCCGATGCGTACGAGATCTCCAAGCTGCGCACCGCCGACATCGCGGTGCCGGGCAATGTCGGTACGGCGCTGCGCGCACTGACCGCCGCGGCCACCGCCCCGGCCACGCAGGAGGCCTGGGCCAAGCGCTGCCAGGGCCACCGTGAACGCTATGCCCCGCGCTACGACGCACCGGGCAAGCACATCTACGCCCCGGCGCTGCTGAAGCGCCTGAGCGAGCTGGCGCCGAGCGATGCGATCATCGCCTGCGATGTCGGCCAGCATCAGATGTGGGTCGCCCAGCATTGCCGCTTCACCCACCCGCGCAACCACCTGACCAGCGGTGCGCTGGGCACCATGGGCTTCGGCCTGCCCGCAGCGATGGGTGCGCAGTTCGCCTGCCCGGATCGCACCGTGGTGCTGGTCTCCGGCGATGGCAGTTTCATGATGAACGTGCAGGAGCTGGTCACCATCGCCCGCTGCCGCCTGCCGGTGAAGATCGTGCTGCTGGACAACAGCTCGCTGGGCATGGTCCGCCAGTGGCAGGAGCTGTTCTTCGCCGAGCGCTACAGCGAGATCGATCTGTCCGACAACCCGGATTTCGCCGCGCTGGCGCAGGTGTTCGGCATTCCGGCCACGCGCATCGAAGCGCGTGACGATGTCGAAGGTGGCCTGGCCGCGATGCTGGCCCAGCCCGGCCCGGCCCTGCTGCATGTGGCCATCGATGCGCGTGCCAACGTGTGGCCGCTGGTGCCGCCCAACAATGCCAACAGCACGATGCTGGAAAGCAACCCCGCTCATCAGTCCCAGGAGTTCCCCAATGCAATACCGGCTTGACCTGGTGCTGACCCCGGCCGAAGGCGCGCTGCTGCGCGTGATCGGCATGGCCGAACGCCGCGGCTTCGCGCCGCGCGCGATCGCCGGCGCGCCCAATGCCGCCGACGATGGTCGCTGGCACCTGCAGCTGGTGGTGGACAGCACGCGTCCACCGGAGACGCTGCGCCGCCAGATCGAGAAGATCTACGACTGTGTGTCGGTGCGCATCAGCGCACTGGAGCCCGGTACTGGAGTATCCGCATGAACGCCCGCACCGTTGCATCGGTGCCGGTACGGAGGTGTCTTCTTGGTCGTACGTCGCACCGTGCGCCGTGGCAGCGCGCGTCGCTCCGGAACGATCACCATGGCCGGGTGCGTGATGCCGGCTAGCCGTACCCCGCAGGAACCGGACGTAGGCGACGTAAGCGTCGCCGATGTGCTGGCCGCGCAGGCACGGCTGCGCCGCTTCCTGCCGCCCACGCCGCTGCATTACGCCGAGCGTTTCGGCGTGTGGCTGAAGCTGGAGAACCTGCAGCGCACCGGCTCCTACAAGGTGCGCGGTGCATTGAACGCCCTGCTGGCCGGGCGTGAGCGCGGCGACGACCGCCCGGTCATCTGTGCCTCGGCCGGCAACCACGCTCAGGGCGTGGCGTGGGCCGCCTACCGCCTGAACATTCCGGCGATCACGGTGATGCCGCACGGTGCACCGGCCACCAAGATCGCCGGGGTCGCCCACTGGGGCGCCACCGTACGCCAGCACGGCGAGAGCTACGACGAGGCCTACGCCTTCGCCCGCGCGCTGGCCGAACAGCACGGCTACCGCTTCCTGTCCGCCTTCGACGACCCGGACGTGATCGCCGGCCAGGGCACCTTGGGCATCGAGCTGGCCCCGCACGCACCGGACGTGGTGATCGTGCCGATCGGTGGTGGTGGCCTGGCCTCCGGCGTCGCGCTGGCGCTGAAATCGCAGGGCGTGCGCATCGTCGGTGCACAGGTGGAGGGCGTCGATTCGATGGCCCGCGCCATCCGCGGCGACGTGCGTGAGATCGCCCCGGTCGCCACCCTGGCCGACGGCGTCAAGGTGAAGATTCCCGGTTTCCTGACCCGCAAGCTGTGCAGTGCACTGCTGGACGATGTGGTGATCGTGCGTGAAGCCGAGCTGCGCGAGACGCTGGTGCGGCTGGCGCTGGAAGAGCACGTCATCGCCGAAGGTGCCGGCGCGCTGGCACTGGCCGCCGGTCGCCGCGTCGCCGGCAAGCGCAAGTGCGCGGTGGTCTCCGGTGGCAACATCGATGCGCTGGTATTGGCCCAGCTGCTGGCCGACATCCGTCCCCGCCCCCCGCGCAAACCGCGCCGCCGCGCCAGCGAGCGAACACGCCCGCCCCTACCAACCGTGCTCGCGACATCCCCGATTTCCGCTTCGAATCCTACCTCTGCCATCCCATCCGACCTTGCCGTCGAGGAGACCTCCTGGTGACCATGCCCAACTCCCCCCGAATCAGAATTTTCGACACCACCCTGCGCGACGGCGAGCAATCGCCCGGCTGCAGCATGAGCCCGCAGCAGAAGCTGGTGATGGCCCGCGCACTGGACGAACTGGGCGTGGATGTCATGGAAACCGGCTTCCCGGCCAGCTCCCAGTCCGACCGCGAAGCGATGGCGATGATCGCCCGCGAAGTGCGACGCCCGACCCTGGCCGTGCTGTCGCGCTGCCTGGCCGCCGATATCGAAACCTCGGCCAAGGCGCTGGAGGCCGCGGCGAACCCGCGCCTGCATGTGTTCCTGTCGACCAGCCCGCTGCACCGCGAGCACAAGCTGCGCATGACCCGCGAGCAGGTACTGGAGTCGGTACACAAGCACGTCAGCCTGGCCCGCAGCTACGTGGGCGATGTGGAGTTCTCCGCTGAAGATGCCACGCGTACCGAGGAAGACTTCCTGATCGAGGTCGCCCGCGTGGCCGTGGCCGCCGGCGCTACCACCATCAACCTGCCCGACACCGTGGGTTTCACCACGCCGGAAGAGATCCGCGGCATGTTCCAGCGCGTGATCGCCGGCGTGCCGGACAGCGACCGCATCATCTTCAGCGCGCACTGCCACAACGATCTGGGCCTGGCCGTGGCCAACTCGCTGGCTGCCATCGAAGGCGGCGCGCGTCAGGTCGAATGCACCGTCAACGGGATCGGCGAGCGCGCGGGCAACTGCTCGCTGGAAGAAATCGCGATGGTGCTGAAGGTCCGCAATGCCTTCTATGAAGAAGACACGCGCATCAACACCCCGCGGATCGTGGCCACCTCGCAGCTGCTGCAGCGCCTGGTCGGCATGCCGGTCCAGCGCAACAAGGCGATCGTCGGCGCCAACGCCTTCGCTCACGAGTCGGGCATCCACCAGCACGGCATGCTGCGCCACCGCGGCACCTACGAAATCATGCGCCCGGAAGACGTTGGCTGGGAGTCCTCGCAGATGGTGCTGGGCCGCCACAGTGGCCGCGCTGCGGTCGAACAACGCCTGCGTGCGCTGGGCTTCTTCCTGTACGAGGAGGAACTGAAGCACGTCTTTGAACAGTTCAAGGCGCTGTGCGAACAGCAGCGCGTGGTCACCGACGCCGACCTGCAGACCCTGATGCAGGGCAGCGCCACCCAGAACGGCTATCGCCTGGCCTCGATGACGATCAGCGACGTCGGCAGCCGCGCGAATGCGCTGGTCGAGCTGTCCGATCCGGAGGGCAACCGTGTCGCCGAGACGGCGCAGGGCGATGGTCCGGTCGATGCACTGTTCGGCGCATTGTCGGCCGCCACCGGCGTGCAGTTGATGCTGGACAGCTACCACGTGCACAGTGTGGGCATCGGCGCCGATGCGCGCGGCGAAGCCAACCTGAGCGTACGCCACGAGGGTGTGGAGTACGAAGGCACCGGCACCAGCCGCGACATCATCGAAGCCTCCGCACTGGCGTGGCTGGAGGTGGCCAACCGTCTGCTGCGCCAGCGCAACGCGACGGCCGACCAGCCCGCGGCCACCGCCGCGGCCTGAGCCCCCCCCACTACGTACCCCGAACTGCAGCAAGGCCAGTCCATGACCCCAGCTCCCCGCACCCTGTACGACAAACTGTGGGATGCCCACGTCGTCGTTCCCGAGACCGACAGCGCGCCCGCCGTGCTGTACATCGACCTGCACCTGATCCACGAAGTGACCTCGCCGCAGGCCTTCACCGAACTGCGCGAGCGCGGCCTCTCCCCGCGCCGGCCGGACCGGACCAAGGCCACGATGGATCACTCCACCCCCACCCTGCCGGCCGGCGCCGACGGCAAGCTGCCCTATGCCAGCGCCGCCTCCGAAGCCCAGGTAGCGATGCTGGCCGACAACTGCGCCGCGCATGGCATCGAGCTGTTCGACCTGCAGTCGGCCAGCCGCGGCATCGTGCACGTGATCGCCCCCGAACAGGGCTTCACCCAGCCGGGCATGACCATCGTCTGTGGCGACAGCCACACCTCCACGCATGGTGCATTTGGCGCGCTGGCCTTCGGTATCGGCACCAGCGAGGTCGGCCATGTGCTGGCGACGCAGTGCCTGCTGCAGCGCAAAGCCAGGACGATGGCGATCACCGTCGATGGCGCGCTGGCCCAGGGTGTCGGCGCCAAGGACGTGGTGCTGCACATCATCGGCGTGATCGGCGTCAACGGCGGTACCGGTCATGTGCTGGAGTTCCGTGGCAGCGCGATCGAAGCGATGGACATGGAGCAGCGCATGACGTTGTGCAACATGTCCATCGAAGCCGGGGCACGTGCCGGCATGGTCGCCCCCGACCAGATCACCTTCGACTGGGTGGCCGCCACCCCGCGTGGTCCCAAGGGCGCTGACTTCGATGCTGCCGTGGCCGCGTGGTCGCAGCTGCGCAGCGATGAAGGTGCGCGCTTCGATGTCGAGGTCCACATCGAGGCCGCCGACATCCGCCCCACCCTGACCTGGGGCACGCACCCCGGCACCGCCATCGCCGTGGACCAGCCGATCCCGGCGGCCAACGACGCGGCCGCGCAGAAGGGCCTGGACTACATGCACTTCCATGCCGGGCAGACCCTGGCCGGCACCCCGGTGGATGTGGTCTTCGTCGGCTCCTGCACCAACGGCCGCCTGAGCGACATGCGCGAAGTGGCGCAGGTGCTGCAGGGCCGCCGCGTCGCCCCGAGCGTGCGCATGCTGGTGGTGCCGGGCTCGGAAATCGTCAAGCGCCAGGCCGAAGCCGAAGGCATTGATGTGATCGTGCGCGCGGCCGGTGCCGAATGGCGCGAGCCGGGCTGCTCGATGTGCATCGCCATGAACGGCGATCTGGTCGCGCCGGGGCAACTGGCGGTCAGCACCAGCAACCGCAATTTCGAAGGCCGCCAAGGCCCCGGCTCGCGCACCCTGCTGGCCTCGCCGATGACGGCCGCCTGGGCCGCGGTGAACGGCCGCGTGGCCGACCCACGCGAACTGTATGCCACGCTGGAGGTGGCCTGATGAGCGGCTTCCGTACCCTGACCTCGACCAGCGTGGTGCTGCGCGAGACCAACATCGACACCGACCAGATCATTCCGGCGCGCTTTCTGTCCACCACCGAGCGCGTCGGCCTCGGCAAGCACGCCTTCAATGATTGGCGCTGGCAGAGCGAGGGCGTACCAAACCTGGCGTTCGCCTTCAACCAGCCGCACAACGCTGGCCGCAGCATCCTGCTGGCCGGCCGCAACTTCGGCTGCGGCTCCTCGCGTGAGCATGCGCCGTGGGCCCTGACCGACCTGGGCCTGCGCGCCATCGTCAGCAGCGAGATCGCCGATATCTTCCGCGGCAATTCGCTGAAGAACGGTCTGCTGCCGATCGTGCTGGACGAAGCCGATGTGCAGACGCTGATGCAGCGCCCGGATGACGCATTGACCATCGATGTGGCCGCGCGCGAACTGCGCACCCCCGATGGGCGCGTGTATGCCTTCCCGCTGGACGGCTTCTCACAGACCTGTCTGCTGGAAGGCGTGGACCAATTGGGGTATCTGTTGGGCCGCACCCCTGACATTGAACGTTACGAGAGTGAACATGCACGCTGAGATTGTCGTATTGCCGGGTGACGGCATCGGTCCGGAAGTCGCCGCTGCCGCCGTGGCGGTGCTGGAGGCCGTCGCCACCCGTTTCGGACACAGCTTCGGGTTCCAGGAACACGACATCGGTGGCATCGCCATCGATCGCCACGGCGAGCCACTGCCGGCCGCCACGCTGGACGCCTGCCGCAAGGCAGACGCCATCCTGCTCGGTGCGGTCGGCGGGCCGAAGTGGTCCGACCCGAATGCCAAGGTCCGCCCGGAGCAGGGCCTGCTGGCGATCCGCAAGGCGCTGGGGCTGTACGCCAACCTGCGCCCGGTGCGCACGCATGCGGCTGCGCTCGGTGCCTCGCCGATCAAGGCCGAGCTGCTGGAGGGCGTGGACTTCGTGGTCGTGCGTGAGCTGACCGGCGGCATCTACTTCGGTGAGAAGACCCGCACTGCCGATACCGCCAGCGACCTGTGCAGCTACAGCGTGGGCGAGATCGAGCGGGTCATGCGCACCGCGTTCCGGCTGGCACAGACCCGCCGAGGCAAGGTCACCTCGGTGGACAAGGCCAACGTGCTGGAGACCTCACGCCTGTGGCGCGACGTCGCTGCGCGGATCGGCCGCGAGGAATTCCCGGACATCGCCTTGGAGCACCAGCTGGTCGATTCGATGGCCATGCACCTGCTGGCCAAGCCGCGCGAGTACGACGTGATCGTGACTGAAAACATGTTCGGCGACATCCTCACCGACGAAGCCTCGATGCTGGCCGGTTCGCTCGGCCTGCTGCCGTCGGCCTCGCTGGGCGAGCCGGGTGCGGTGGGCATCTACGAGCCGATCCACGGCTCGGCGCCGGACATCGCCGGCAAGGGCATCGCCAATCCGTACGCCACGATCTTCAGCGCCGCGATGCTGCTGCGGCATTCACTGGGGCTGGACGAAGAGGCTGCTACGGTCGAGGCAGCGGTGTATGCCGTGCTGGATGACGGCGTGTTCACCGCCGACCTTGCAGCCAAGGGTTTCGCGGTGAGTACCGCCGCAGCGACCGACGCGGTCCTTGCCAAGCTGCAATGATCGCAAAGGACGCGGCCCGAGGGCCGCGTTCCTGTGTTTACATCCCGCACGGCCTCCCTGTCCCGTCGGTCACGCCGCTACCAGCGGCCGGCCCCCAACAAGGAAAGCCCTTGAATCATCGTTCCTCAGACGACTTTCTCAATCACGTGGCCCAGCGTGATCCGCATCAGCCGGAATTCCTGCAGGCCGTGAAAGAAGTGATCCAGAGCCTGTGGCCGTTCCTGCAGCGTCACCCCCGCTACCTGGAACACGGCCTGCTGGAGCGTCTGGTGGAGCCGGAGCGGGTGATCCAGTTCCGCGTGGCCTGGGCCGATGACGCCGGCAAGACCCATGTGAACCGCGGCTGGCGCGTACAGCACAGCTCGGCGATCGGCCCGTTCAAGGGCGGCATGCGCTTTCATCCGTCGGTCAACCAGTCGATCCTGAAGTTCTTGGCGTTCGAGCAGACCCTGAAGAACGCGCTGACCACCCTGCCGATGGGCGGTGGCAAGGGCGGCTCGGATTTCAATCCCAAGGGCCGCAGCGACACCGAGGTGATGCGCTTCTGCCAGGCGCTGATGCTTGAACTCCATCGCCACCTGGGCGCAGACACCGACGTACCGGCTGGCGATATCGGCGTGGGCGCGCGCGAGGTCGGCTACATGGCCGGCATGATGAAGAAGCTCACCAACAATGCCGCCTGCGTGTTCACCGGCAAAGGCCTGTCCTACGGTGGCAGCCTGATGCGTCCGGAAGCGACCGGCTTCGGCACGGTCTACTTCGTCGAGCAGATGCTGCACCACGCGCGGCGCGATACGGATGGCGCGAAGGTGTTGATTTCCGGTGCTGGCAACGTGGCCCAGCATGCCGCGATCAAAGCCATCGAACTCGGCGCGAAAGTACTCACGCTCTCCGATTCGGGCGGTACCCTGTACGCGCGCGAGGGCTTCGATGAGGCCGCGCTGCAGGAGGTGGTGGACCTGCGCAACGAGCGCCGTGGTTGCCTGTCCGAGCTGGCCGACGACACACGCTTCGAATACCTGGACGGCAAGCGCCCCTGGCACATCCCTGCCGAGATCGCCCTGCCCTGTGCCACCCAGAACGAGCTGGACGAAGACGACGCCCGCGCCCTGGTCGACAACGGGGTGCTGTGCGTGGCCGAAGGCGCCAACATGCCATCGACACTCGAGGCCATGGAGGTCTTCCTCAAGGCGGGCACCCTGTATGCGCCGGGCAAGGCCAGCAACGCCGGCGGCGTGGCCACCTCGGGGCTGGAAATGAGCCAGAACGCGCAGCGCCTGTCGTGGCATCACGCCGATGTCGATGAGCGTCTGCACGGGATCATGAAGGACATCCACGCCAACTGCGTGCGCCACGGCAAGCGCGCCGATGGCAGCGTGAACTACGTGGATGGCGCCAATATCGCCGGCTTCGTCAAGGTGGCCGATGCGATGCTGGCGCAGGGCGTTTACTGAGGGTAGATGGGTGAAGCGGTGCAGCGGTGTTCATCCGCTGCGCCCTGCAGCATTTCCCGCCGCAGCGGTCAGTGCGCCGAGCGGACCTCGCTCGTCATGCACCCAGCCAGCACGGCGCCGCCATCGGTGGATATCACGCTGAATGCCTGCACGCGCGTGTATCCGGACGACGCCTCCCGGGATGCTTTGCGCATCCAATGCCCTTCCGCCTGACGATCCGCTGCGCCCAGGCCAGTGGCATCGAGCACCGCCTTCAGCGGCGCATCGCCCATGTCGGCTGCGAGATAGCCGCCATACGCGAGGACGAGCGACGTCGCAGCCAAGCCCTTCAACGCCACCGGCTGCTCCAGGGTGATGACCATGACCGGCATCTCCTGGCCATCGGCAAGGTACTCATGCTCGGCCACCGCGCGGACATTGTCCGGCCATGCCAGCGGCGACAGTTCAGACACACGCTCCCACAGGTTGGCGATGCGCTGCATGGCAGCGTCGTCAGCCCGACATTCGAGCGCGGCGCCAACATCACTTGCCGTGGCCGTCTCGCGCAATCGCGGTGGAACACGCGCCTCGCGCATCGGACCGGGGTAGTCACATCCCACCCGATAGCCCTCACCATCGCTGCTCACCATGATGGCGCCCGGCGATGACGCATCGCCGGATGCCTCTGGTGGCGACCAGACCTGGAACGGCTCACGCAACGTATTCGACCGGTGCCGAAGTCCGTTCTCGCCAACGATGCGCGCACGCTGCCCTGCATCGATGGGGATCGAGAAGCCCATGTCATCCGCCACCACGCGGTGCGTTGTGATGCCGTGTGCCGTCAACGTCACCGGCATGTCGATGAGGGTCGTCGCGTGCTCCTCGTCACCGCTGCGCGTGAAGCTCCAGCCCTTCAGATGGGCCGGTCGTTCCTGCGGCGTGCCATACCGTGCGCCACGCAACGCGGTCGTCACCGCCTGCATCGTTGCCGGTGAGGCACGGCACTCCAGCAGCTCGACGAGATCGCGCTGGAAACTGGCAGCGGGGTTCGCCTGCGCTGGCAACGCGGAAACCATCACCAGAACGATCGCCGCCGCAGTGGCGAACCGAGAAGAGGAACGTGAAGACATCATGCGCGACCGAAGAAATCCGGTGTGCATTGTGCGCTTGCAGGCACCGCAAAGACGACAGGCATTCGCGTCGCACTGAAAGAATGAAGCCGGCCATCGGCCGGCTTCATCGTCCCTCAGCCTTCGCTGGTCTTGGCCTCGTCCGGCTTCACCCGGAACCACGCCGCATACAGTGCCGGCAGGAACACCAGGGTCAGCACGGTACCGACGATCAGGCCGCCCATGATCGAGATCGCCATCGAACCGTAGAACGCACTGCGCGACAGCGGGATCATCGCCAGCACCGCCGCCAGCGCGGTCAGCACGATCGGGCGGAAGCGGCGCACGGTGGCGTCGATGATCGCGTGCCAGCGGTCATGCCCGGCGTCGATATCCTGCTGGATCTGATCGATCAGGATCACCGAGTTGCGCATGATCATGCCGGCCAGCGCGATCGTCCCCAGCAACGCCACGAAGCCGAACGGCGCGCGGAACAGCAGCAGGAACAGGGTCGCGCCGATGATGCCCAGCGGTGCGGTGACCAGCACCATCGCCGCACGCGAGAAGCTGCGCAGCTGCAGCATCAGCAAGGTGGCCACCACGATCAGGAACAGCGGCATGCCGGCCTTGATCGAATCCTGGCCACGGGTGGAATCCTCCACCGTACCGCCGGTTTCCAGCAGGTAGCCGGACGGCAGCTCGGCACGGATGCCCTCCAGCGTCGGCAGGATCTGCTGCACCACGTCCAGCGGCTGCTTCGCGTCGGCAATGTCGGCGCGCACGGTCACCGTCGGCAGGCGGTTGCGGTGCCAGATGATGCCGTCCTCGAACACGTACTCCAGGCGCGCCACCTGCGACAGCGTCACCGAGGTCCCGCTGGCGGTCGGAATGGCCAGGCTGCCCAGCATGTCCAGCCGCACACGTTCGTTGTCCGGGCCACGCAGCAGCATCTCGATCAGGCGGTTGCCCTCCCGATAGGTGCTCACGCTCATGCCCGACAACGAGGTGCCCAGCAGCTGGCTCACCTGCGCGCTGCTCACACCCAGTGCGCGTGCACGGTCCTGGTCGATCACCAGCCGCACCACTTTGCTCGGCTCGCTCCAATCCAGGTTGACGTTCATCACATGGGGGTTTGCGCGCACCTTGGCTTCCACCTGCCGTGCGATGGCCTGCACCTGCTCGATGTGCTCGCCGGAGATGCGCATCTGCACCGGGTAGCCGACCGGCGGTCCGTTCTCCAGACGGGTCACGCGCATCTGCACGTCCGGGAACTGCGGAATCACGTCCTTGAGCAGCCAGTCGCGGGTCGCCTCACGTGCGGTGGCGTTCTCGGTCAGCACCACGAACTGCGAGAAGTTGGTGGCCGGCAGCTGCTGGTCCAACGGCAGGTAGAAGCGCGGCGAGCCGGTGCCCACGTAGGCCACGTAATTGCTGATGCCTTCGCGGTCCTTGAGCAGCTTTTCCAGCTTGGTCGCCTGCGCCTGGGTGGCCTGCAACGAGGCACCCTCGGCCAGTTCGATGTCCACCATCAGTTCCGGGCGGGTCGAATCCGGGAAGAACTGCTGGGGCACGAAGCGGAAGATCAGCAGCGAGAACACGAACAGCGCGGCCGTGGCGGCGATCACCCACCAGCGCTGGCGCAGGCAGACATCCAGGAAACGGCGGAAGCGCACGTAGAACGGACGCTGATACGGATCATGGTCGTGCGCATGCACCTTCGGCGCGATCCAGCGCGCGAACGCGGGATGGCGGTCGGCCCACTGCAGGCGGCGGGCATGCCAGCGCCCTGCCAGGCTGTCCGGCTTGGGCGGCTGCGGGTTGAACAGGTCCGGCAACATCTTGTCGCCCAGGTACGGGATGAACAACACCGCGGCGATCCACGACACCACCAGCGCGATGGTCACCACCTGGAACAGCGAGCGGGTGTATTCGCCGGTGCTGGAAGCGGCCGTGGCGATCGGCAGGAAGCCGGCCGCGGTGATCAGCGTGCCGGTCAGCATCGGGAACGCGGTCGACTCCCACGCGAAGCTGGCCGCGCGCAGGCGGTCGTAGCCCTGCTCCATCTTGGTGGCCATCATCTCCACCGCGATGATCGCATCGTCCACCAGCAGGCCCAGCGCCAGCACCAGCGCGCCGAGGGAAATCTTGTGCAGGCCGATGCCGAAGTAATGCATGACGAAGAAGGTCATCGCCAGCACCAGCGGAATGGTCACGCCCACCACCAGGCCGGTGCGCAGGCCGAGCGAGAAGAAGCTCACCAGCAGCACGATCACCACCGCTTCAGTGAGCACCTGCACGAACTCGCCGACGGACTCCTCCACCGCATGCGGCTGGTCGGAGACCTTGCGCAGTTGCATGCCGGCCGGCAGCGTTTTCTGCAGGCGTTCGAATTCGGCATCCAGGGTACTGCCCAGCTTGAGGATGTCGCCGCCGTCTTTCATCGCCACGGCGATGCCGATCGCGTCTTCGCCCATGAAGCGCATCTTCGGCGACGCCGGATCGGCAAAACCACGTTTGATCTCGGCAATGTCGCCCAGGTGCACGGTGCGGTCGCCGGCCTGGATCGGGAAGCTGCGGATGTCCTCCACGCTCTTGAACTGGCCGGTGACGCGCAGCTGCACCCGGTCGGTCGGGGTTTCAAAGAAGCTGGTGGCGGCAATGGCATTCTGGTCGGCCAATGCCTGCTGCACCTGCTGCAGCGACACGCCCAGCGTGGCCAGCTTGGTGTTGGACAGCTCGATCCAGACCTTCTCGTCCTGCAGGCCTTCCAGCTCGATCTTGCCGACATCCGGCACGCGCTGCAGTTCCAGCTGGATGCGGTCGGCGTAATCGCGCATCACCGCGTAGTCGAAGCCTTGGCCGGTCAAGGCGTAGATGTTGCCGAAGGTATCGCCGAACTCGTCGTTGAAGAACGGGCCGACGATTTCGCGCGGCAGGGTCGGCTTGATGTCGCCCACGCGCTTGCGCACCTGGTACCACAGGTCGGGAATCGCCTTGGAACGCAGGCTGTCGCGCGCCACGAAGATCACCTGCGATTCGCCCGGGCGCGAGTAGGAGCGGATGAACTCGTACTGCCCGGTGTTCAGCAGTGCCTTCTCGATCGGCTCGGTGACCTGGCGTGAGACCTGTTCGGCGGTCGCGCCGGGCCAGTTCGTGCGTACCACCATCACTTTGAAGGTGAACGGTGGATCCTCGGACTGGCCCAGGTGCTTGTACGACCACGCGCCGATGATCGCGAAGGCCAGCATCGCAAACAGCACCAGTGGCCGGTTGCCCAGCGCCCATTCGGAGAGGTTGAAGCGGCGCACGGGATCAGTTCCCCTTGCCGGTGGCAGGCGCGGCAGGCTTGGCCGCCGGTGCCAGCACCGGGCGGTTCTGGCGGTCCACCGCGGTCACCGGCTGGCCCTCGCGCAGCAGATGGCCGCCGGCGGCAACCACCCAGTCGTTCGCGTTCACCCCGCTCAGCACCGGAACGGATTCAACGCCATACGCACCGACCGCCACCGGCGTGGCTTTCAACGTGCGCTTGGCCGGATCGACCACCCACACGCTGCTGCGCCCATCGGCACCGCGCTGCACCGCCGCCAGCGGCAACTGCAGGGTGCCCTGGCGCCCGGCCGCGGCGAACACGCGCGCGCTCTGGCCCAGCTCGACCTCGGTCAGCGCTTCCGGTGCCAGGCTGACGCGGGTGGCATAGGTACGCCCCTGCGCATCGGCAGCCGGGGCGATCTCACGGATCGTGCCGGCCAACAGCTGGCCCGGGCGGTTCCACAGTTCCACCTGTACCGGCTGGCCCACCTGGTAATCGCGGATGGTGCTTTCCGGCAGGGCGATCACGACTTCGCGGCCGCCATCCGCAGCCAGGGTGAACACGGTCTGCCCGGCACTGACCACCTGCCCGGCTTCGGCCTGGCGGCTGGCGATCACGCCGTCGGCCGGCGCGCGCAACTGGGCGTACTCGGCCTGGTTGCGGGCCACGGCCAGATTGGCGCGGGCGGCATTGGCCTGGCCCTGCGCGGCCTTGAACGCGGCGGTCTGGCTGTCGAGTGCGGACTGGCTGACCAGTTGCTGCTCGGCCAGCGTGGCGTAGCGCTTCTGGTCATCACGGGCGCGGATCAGATCGGCTTCGGCAGCGGCCAGCTGGGCCTGCGAGGCGCTGGCCTGGGAGGCGTAGTCGGCAGCATCCAGCTCGGCCAGCAGTTGGCCCTTGCGCACGCGCTGGCCGGCATCGACATGCCGCTTGATCAGGTTGCCCCCGACGCGGAACGACAGCGGGCTTTCCTCGCGGGCGCGGATCTCACCGGGATAGGCAGCCACTTCCTGGCCGGTCACGGTGCCCGGGTGGACCACCAGCACCGGAATCGGCGCAACCGGCTCGGCGTCCTGCTTGCCACATGCTGCCAGCGCGATCGCCAGCAACCCACCACCCATCCATCGCATGTTTTTCATGAGGTCCTGGACCTGAAAAGTAACCCGGAAAAAGCCGCTGGAAACGCTCTGTTCCAGCCGCCTCAATATTGAACCAGCCGGTATAGTATAAATATCGAACCGATTGGTCTAGTATTGATTGGATGACTGATCCGACCTCCTCCACATCGCCTTCCAAGCCGGCCGCCAAGGCCGCCGGGCCGGGGCGCCCGAAGGATCTGGGAAAGCGCGCGGCCATTCTGGAAGCCGCCAAATCGCTGTTCGTCGACCAGGGCTACAACGGGGTGAGCATGGACAGCATCGCCGCCCAGGCTGGCGTATCAAAGCTGACCGTTTACAGCCATTTCGGCGATAAAGAGACCCTTTTCACCGAAGCTGTGCAGTCCAAATGTGTCGAGATGCTGCCCGACGAGCTGTTCGTCACCGACATCGAGGGCCCACTGCGCGATCAGCTGATGGGCATCGGCCACGCCTTCTTCAGCCTGATCACCTCCGATGCGGCCGTCGCCGTGCAGCGGGTGATGATGTCGCCCGATACCGATGACCGCATCCGCGAAATGTTCTGGCTGGCCGGCCCGCAGCGGACCACCGATGCACTGGGGGACTTCCTGCGTGCCCGGGCCGCCCGTGGCGAACTGGAGATCACCGACTTCCAGACCGCCGCCCTCCAGTTCCTGACCTTGATCAAGGGCGAGCTGCATACGCATATGATGTGCGGGTTGCGGCCGGCCCCGGCCGAGTGCGATGCCGACGCCCACGTATGCGCCAGCGTCGACTTTTTCCTGCGGGCGTATGCCCGGCGGCACTAAACTGAATGGACCGGAGGTCGCGGTGACTTCCGGCACTGCGACCCCGGCGCGACGGCAGCGATGCTTTCAGCGCGCCGCCGGCTCCCGGCACCGGTAAAATGGCCGGCCCACTGCGCTGGATATAGAACCTCATGACGATCGATTACTCCCACGCCCGCGAACTGATGGTTGAACAGCAGATCCGCCCCTGGGATGTGCTGGAAATCCGCGTGCTCGATGTACTGGCACGCTTGCCGCGGGAGGCGTTCGTCGCTGAATCGCACCGGGCTCTGGCTTACGCTGATATCGAGCTGCCGCTGGGCAACGGCCAGAAGATGATGAAGCCGGTCATCGAAGGCCGCACGCTGCAGGCGCTGGATCTGCAGCCGGGCGATGAAGTGCTGGAAATCGGCACCGGCAGCGGCTACCTGAGCGCCTGCATGGGCGAACTGGCCCGCGAAGTGCTGAGCCTGGAAATCGATGCCGAGCTGGCCACCACCGCGCGCGCGCGTCTGGACGCTGCCGGCCTGGGCAACAACGTCCGTATCGAAACCGCCGACGCCCTGAGCTGGGACACCGAGCGCCGCTTCGATGCGATCTGCGTCACCGGCGCGGTGGATGTCATTCCGTCACGTTTCGCCCAGTGGCTGCGTCCCGGCGGTCGACTGTTCGTGATCCGTGGCCGGTCGCCGGTCATGGAAGCGGTGCTGGTCAAGGCGGACGGCACCACTGAATCGCTGTTCGAAACCGATATCGATTACCTGCGCGGTGCCGCCCCGGCACCCCAGTTCCAACTCTGAGTCCAAGGAAGCCGCAATGATCCGCCGATCCCTCGCCTTTGCGCTGGCCGCCGCCCTGCTGCCGATGACCGCCTCTGCCGCCGACCTGCTGCAGGTCTACGAAATGGCGCGCAACGGCGATCCGCAGCTGTCGGCTGCCGAGTCGACCCGTCTGTACGACAAGGAAGGCGCTGTGCAGGCACGTGCCGCCCTGCTGCCGCAGCTCAACGGCGAGGCCTCGCTCAACCGCAGCCGCACCAACCCGAACCATGATCTGACCTCCAGCTCGTTCACCACCAAGAGCCGGAACTACACGATCAACGGCAGCCAGACCGTCTTCAACTTCACCCAGTTCGCCAATCTGCGGTCGCAGCGCGAGCTGAGCCGTGCAGCGGATTTCACCCTGGATTCGGCCAACGACGACCTGATCGTGCGCACCTCGGCGGCGTACTTCAACGTGCTGGTGGGCATTGAATCGCTGTCGGCCGCGCAGACCAACGAAGCCGCTGCCAAGAAGCAGTTCGACTTCGCCGACAAGCGCCTGGAAGTGGGCCTGGCCCCGATCACCGACGTGCACGAAGCCCGCGCCCAGTACGACCAGGCGCGCGCCAACACGATCATCGCGCAGAACACGCTGGCCGACGCCTACCAGGCGCTGACCGAACTGACCGGCCAGCCGGTCACCGACCTGCGCGCTCTGCCGGCCGATTTCCGTCCGGAGCTGCCGGCCAAGTACGCCACCATCGATACGCTGGTGAACGAGGCTGTTGCGCAGAACCCGGCGCTGAAGGCGCAGGAACTGAAGGTCAACGCTGCTGAATCCGGCGTCTCGGCCGCCCGCGGCGCGCACTACCCGACCCTGTCGCTGGGTGCCACCGCCGGCAAGTCGGCCAGCTGGGGTGATGTCGTCGGCGACGGCGGCAGCAGCTTCAGCCCGGACCGCCGCACCAACAGCGTCGGCCTGACCCTGAACGTGCCGATCTTCTCCGGCGGCGCCACCCAGTCCGGCGTGCGCCAGGCCCTGGCCCAGCGTGACATCGCCCAGGACGGCTACGAGCAGCAGAAGCGCGCCCTGGACCGCAACACGCGCAATGCCTACCAGACCCTGGTGGCCGGCATCAGCGAAGTGGAAGCGCGTCGCCTGGCCGTCGTGTCGGCACAGAGCGCCTATGACGCCTCGCAGGTCGGTCTGGAAGTCGGTACGCGTACCGTGCTGGACGTGATCCAGAACCAGCGCATCCTGTTCTCCGCGCAGCTGGACTACGCCAACGCCCGCTACACCTTCCTGCAGAACCGCCTGCAGCTGGGCCAGGCGGTCGGCACGCTGGACATCGCCGAACTGCAGGACATCAACCGCCTGCTCACCCAGAAGGCGGCCACGCCGAGCACCACCGTCAACTGATCGACGGCGCAGCGCGTGACAGAAAACCACCCGCATGCGGGTGGTTTTTTTATGCGCGCAGGTTGTTGATTCCGACACATCGTGGGCGTCACACACGCGATCACTGCCGCGGCGATTTCATCGCGTAATGCCTACCCGCGCACAGTCTCCACCGTGAACCGGTCCACAGTCCGGCACGTCGCATGGAAAATGGCTTGACCCCTCGGCATGGGCCGACTAAGGTCCGCCCCGCACCACCTTCCCTTTCCCTCCAGAGGCCCCCTCCTTGGACAGTCATAGTCGATCTCGTTGCTGCTCCTGAGCCGACGGACCCACTGACCCCAAGGTCGGTTCCGTCCGCACAGGACGGGGCCCACCGGCGCAGCTGACACGCTCGCCCGCCTCGCATCATCCGTATCGCCGTTCCACCGACCCCAAGAAGGGTGCCGCTGGCGTTTCCGTTTGCCTGGAGATTGCCCATGCACGTTTCCCGTGTGTTCGCCCTGCCGCTCGTGGCCGTGGCGATGCTTCCGTTCGACACCCGCGCCGCCGCCAGCCTGATGGTGGATGACGCCTCGATCACCGATGCCGGTCGCTGCCAGCTGGAAAGCTGGGGCCGGCATACCGATGCCGGCAACGAATGGACGGCCGTGCCGGCCTGCACCATCGCCGGGACCGAGTGGTCGCTCGGCGTCAGCCATCAACGTGCCACTGCCGCCACGCAGTGGGCCGTGGGCGCCAAGCGCGTGCTGCGTGATCTCGATCAGCGACGCTGGGGGGTGGCGGTCAGTGCGGGCGTAGGCAGCGACTGGCACCGCCCGCGCGCCAACGATTGGAACCTCAATGCCCCCCTGACCGTGGCGCTCGGTGCCTCTGATCGCACGCTGCTGCACCTCAACCTGGGCTGGGCACGCACGGCAGGGGCACGGGGCCGCACCGATGGCGTCGGCCTGGAAATCGTGGCCGCACCGCACTGGTCACTCCTGGCCGAAACCGCCCGCGATGCAACGCGCCAGCGCAGCAGTCAGTTCGGCGTGCGCCACGAACTCTGGCGCGGCGCCAGCGTGGATCTGCTGGCCGGCCGCATGCATCACCAGCGCGATGGTCGATGGCTGACGCTCGGCTTCAATCTCGCGGCCGCACCGTAGTGCCGTGCGTGCCGGCTGACGGCAACGATTGACCTCACCCGCCGCCTGCACGCTGCACGCGGCCCACGCCCTGTACCTGCCGCGCCGGACGCAATCCGGTGCGCTGGATGCCTGTACCTCATCACCGCGCGTTGCTCCGCCACGCGCCGCTTTCTGCTGGAGAACCACCATGAACCGCGAAGACCTCCTGTTCTCGATCCGCACCCTCTCGCTCTCCCTCGACGCGGCCGGCTTTGTCAGCATCGCCGCCACCACGCATCCGTCCGACCTCGTCGATGCGCTCGACGCGCTGAGCGTGGACAAGACACTCCCGTTGCTGATGATGCTCGACCCGCAGGCACGCGCCGAGCTGTTCGCGCACTTCACCGAGATACGCCAGGATCAGCTGCTGGCGGCGATGCCGCGCGAGGCGGTGGTGCAGCTGTTCGAACACATGCCCTCGGATGACCGCGCCGATCTGTACAACCGGCTCGGCGATGACGCCAAGCAGAAACTGCTGCCGGCACTGACCAAGGTCGAGCGCGACGACATCCTCAAGATGGCGTCCTATCCGGAGGGCACGGTCGGCTCGGCGACGACGTCCGATTATGTCTGGGTGTCACCGGAGATGACCGTGGCCCAGGCGCTGGCACATATCCGCGCCACTGCGCTGCACAGCGAGACGGTGAACATCCTGTTCGTGCTCGACCACACGCTGCGGCTGCGCGGCACGGTGGCCCTGCGTGATCTGGTGTTGGCCAACGAGAACCGCACGGTCGCCTCGATCATGCGTGAGCAGCCGGTCGCCGCGAAGGCGCACTGGCCCAGGCTGCAGGCCGCCGAACTGATCCGTCGCTACGACCTGCTCGCGCTGCCGGTGACCAATGGCGGGGATCGCATGATCGGCATCGTCACCGTGGACGATGCGATGGATATCGAGAAGGAGCAGGATGCCTCGCAGCTGGCACGCTTTGGCGGCACGGTCAGCGGAAACGGGAACGATCTTGATGTGCGCAGCACGCCGCTGAAGCAGATGTTCCGGGTGCGTGTGTTCTGGCTGGCGATCCTGACCTGCTTCGGCATCGTCACCAGTACGTTTGTCGCCGCGCAGGAGGAGCTGCTGTCGCAGGTGATCGTGCTGGCCGCCTTCATCGCCCCGATCGTGGACATGGGCGGCAACACCGGCAGCCAGTCGGCCACGCTGGTGATCCGCAGCATGGCGCTGGGCGAGCTGAAACTGAGCTGGCGCGATGTGGGGTTCGTGATCCAGCGCGAACTGCCGGTGGCCGCGGCGCTGGGCATCAGCATCGCCGTGCTGGAGGCGATCCTGGCTTACTTCAGCAAGGGTGTGGGCATGGACGTGCTGCTGGTGGTGGGCTCGAGCATGCTGGTGTGCACCGCGCTCGGCGGCATCATCGGCGCGTTGCTGCCGTTCGCCGCACGCCGCATCGGGGCGGATCCGGCCACCCTGTCGGCCCCGATGATCACCTCGGTCATGGATCTGATCGGCGTGTTCATCTACTTCGGGTTTGCGTACGCCTTCCTGGGCGATCTGCTGGTCGCTGCGGGCTGATGGATCGGCAGGCCTGGTCGCCGCGCGTGGCGGCCAGGCGGGCCGCGATCACGCCACCGGCGGCGGCAACTGCGGGGCGATCAGGGCCACGGTGCGCTTCAGCGCGCCACGGCCGTTGCTCACCAGCGCACACCCCGCGCGGGCCATGTCTTCGCGTGCCTGCGGATCGCGCAACAGGGTCAGCAGTGCATCGCCGACCCCGCTGGCATCCTCGGCGATCACCACCGCACCGGCTTCGCGCATGCGCCGGGAAATCTCGGCGAAGTTGTGCAGGTGCGGGCCGGTGACAGCGGCCGTGCCCATCGCCGCCGGCTCCAGCAGGTTGTGCCCGCCGATGGCCTGCAGGCTGCCCCCGACGAAGGCCACCTGCGCGCAGCCGTAGAACGACATCAGCTCGCCGAGCGTGTCGATGACGAAGACATCCGTATCGGCCTGCGGCCACTGCTGCTGGCGGCGTGTGGCGACCTTCCAGCCCTGCTCGCGGGCCAGTGCTTCCACCCGCGGGAACCGCTCGGGATGCCGCGGCGCCCACAACAGCAGCACCCCCGGCATCGCCTCGCGCAGGCGGCGATGCAGATCGAGGGTGGCCTGCTCTTCGCCCTCGTGCGTGCTGGCGGCGATCCAGACCGGGCGCGTGGCGGGCACCAGAGCATGGAAGCGCGCGATGAAGTCCTGCACGTTCGGGGTGGCGATATCGAATTTCAGGTTTCCCAGCGGCTGCACCTGGTCCGGGCGCGCCCCGAGCTGGATGAAGCGCTCGGCATCATCGTCCGACTGTGCGGCCACGCAGGTCACGGTGCGCAGTGCGCGGCCGATCAGCGGCCGCAGCAGCCGATAGCCGCGCAGTGAGCGCGCCGACAGCCGGGCATTGAGAATGTAGACCGGGATCCGGCGGTCGCGGCAGCCGAACAGCAGGTTCGGCCACAGCTCGGTTTCCAGGATCAGCGCCAGGCTGGGCTTGAAGTGCCCCAGGAAGCGGCCGACGCTGCCCGGCACGTCGTAGGGCAGGTACACGTGGTCGACCGCATCCCCCCACAGCGCGCGGACCCGTTCGGAGCCGGTCGGGGTAATGGTGGTGATCACCCAGCGGATGTCCGGGCGCAGCGCGCGCAGGGCATTCACCAGTGGCGCGGCAGCATTCACCTCGCCCACCGAGACCGCGTGCAGCCAGACCCGCGGCTGGCCGCTGGAGTGCGGATAGGAGGCATAGCGCTCATCCCAGCGCTGGAAGTACTCGCGCACCCGGAAGCCCCGCCAGACCAGGTGGTACACGGTGATCGGCAACAGCAGGTACAGCACGGCCGAGTACAGGCCGCGCAGGATCCATTCGACAGGGCTTTTACGCATGCGCAAAGGATACGGGAGCGGCGCGGGGAAGACACGCCGCGCCGCCGTGATGGCCGCGCCGGGACGCATCCGGGCGCATCCATTAGAATCGAGGCATGTCCGATAACGCTTCCACCGCCACCCGGCCGTCCCTGCGCAATCCGCGCCACTGGCCGACCTTCGCCTTCATGTTGGTCGCCTTCGCGATCGCCCGCCTGCCGTGGATGCTGCAGCGCGCGCTCGGGCGCGGCGTCGGCACGGTCGCCTACCGGCTGGCCAGCAGCCGCCGGCGCGCCGCCGAGGTCAACCTGAAGCTGTGCTTCCCGGAGAAGGACGACGCCTGGCGCCAACGCCTGCTGCGCGACAGCTTCGACGCGTTGGGCGTCGGTATTTTCGAATTCGCGCGGGCCTGGTGGGGCAGCATCGACAGCATCCGCCCGCAGGTGCAGATCGAAGGGCTGGAACACCTGCACCGCATGCAGGCCCAAGGCCGCGGTGTGCTGCTGGTCTCCGGCCACTTCATGACGCTGGAGATGTGCGGCCGCCTGCTGTGCGACCACGTGGAGCTGTCCGGCATGTACCGCAAGCACCGCAACCCGGTCTACGAGTGGGCGGTGAAGTTCGGCCGCCTGCGCTACGCCAAGGCGATGTACGCCAACGAAGACATCCGTGCCACGGTGCGGCACCTGAAGAAGGGGGGCTTCCTCTGGTATGCACCCGACCAGGACATGCGCGGCAAGGACACGGTGTTCGTGCCGTTCTTCGGCCATACCGCCTCGACCATCACCGCCACGCACCAGCTGGCGCGGATGACCGGCTGTGCGGTGATCCCGTATTTCCACCGTCGCGAAGGCGGCAAGTATTTTTTGAAGATCGGCGCACCGCTGGAGAATTTCCCCAGCGAGGATGTCGAGGCCGATACCGCCCGCGTCAATCAGGCCATCGAGGCCATGGTGCGCGAGGCGCCGGACCAGTACCTGTGGATCCACCGTCGGTTCAAGCGCCAGCCCGGTGGCCGGAGCGATTACTACCAGTGATGGATGACGCGGATGCCTCCGGGCATCTCAGCAGGCGGCGTGGATCTACCTGCTTGACGGGCCCCTGCGACGCTACTGGGCCTCATCCTTCGCCAACAGACTGCCCGCATACAGCGCGGCCAGCAGCAGCGTGAGGCCGCCCCAGAAGGTCGAATAGAACGCCAGGTGGGTGTTGAGCGGGAACACCGTCACCGCCAGCGCGAGCATCGCCGGGCGCGCGCGCTCACGCGCCTCGGGAGGTGCAAAACGCCACGCGCGCCACGCCTGGGCCACGGCCGCCAACCACAGCAGCAGGCCGAGGATGCCCGTTTCGGCGAGGATCTCGAGCACGATCTGGTGCGCGTGCAGGGCCGGGCCGGCGCCCCACACTTCCCGGGCGGCCGGGTCCGGATTGCACGCGGGGTAAGCGTCGCGGAAACCACGCGCACCGACGCCGTTGATCGGATGCTCCTCGATCATGCAGGTTGCTGCGGCCCATATCTGGGCCCGGCCGGACAATGCCTGATTGACGCCGTCGTTCTCGCCTTCCCACGCCATTGCGGTACGCGCGATGCGGTCCCCCACCTGCGGCACGGTCACCGCCAGTGCCACCGCCGCCACCGCGCCGACCGCAACGCAGGCCAGCAGCCCGCGCACACCGATCAGCCGCCAACCGGAGAACACCAGCACCAGTGCATAGGTCAGCCACGCCGCGCGCGAACCGGCCAGGACCAGCACGACACCCACCGCGGCGGCCACCAGTGACCAGCCGAGAATGCCGGCACGCCGTGCGGCGGCGAACAGCAGGAACGGTGACAGGCTGGCCAGCACCTGGCCGAACTTGAGGTTGCACGGGCCGAGCACGCCGCTGAGGCGATCCACCGCCGCCATCTCCTGCGGTGAGCACAGCCCGTGACCGCTGACCGCCCACTTGAGCTGGTCCATCGACCAGAACAGCGGGCTGCTGCCGATGATCGCCTGCGCCAATGCATCCACGGTCCACAGGCCGGTGATCAGCGCCAGCCCGCCCAGCGTCAACGCGCGCCGCTGCGGGGTGGCCACGGCAATGGCCACCAGCCACATGAACGGCAGATAGCGCAGGCCGGCAGCCGCCTTGCGCCACGCGGTGCCGGGGTCGATCGCATCGAAGGCGGAAAACGCCTGCGGCAGCCAGTAGCCCAGGAACAGGATGCTGGTCAGTGCCCACGCAGGGCTGCTGAGCAGACGCTGTTTACCCTGCAGGCGCAGTTGCACCATGCGCACCGCCGCGTACAGCGCACCCAGCACCAGCACGCCCTCGGCGATCCCGGGCAGCGGCCACAAGGCGACGAACGCAATCACCCACCACGGCGCCCAGCGGCCCGCGCGGGAGCCCGGTGAACCGGGAAGGACGGTGGGCTCAACCGATGAGGGAGGTATAGAGCTGGAGCGTGTCACGCTGCATGGCCTGCAAGGTAAACGGGATACGCGTCGGCAGTGAGGGCGGCTGCAGCAACAACTGCTGCGCGCGCGCCAGCAGTGCATCGGCGTCGCCCAAGGGTACCGCGCCGGAGGGTTGCAGCTGAGTCAACAACTCGCCGACGCCACCATGGTTCCAACCGAGCACCGGCCGGCCCACCGACAACGCTTCGACCACAGTGCGGCCAAACGCTTCGGCCTTGTCCGAGAGCTGCAGCACCAGATCGCTGGCCGCATAGGCCTGCGCGATGCGCGAGGTCGGCGCGGTCATCAGCACCGCATCGAAGACGCCAAGGCTGCGCGCCTGCGCCTCCAGTTCGGCGACATAGGATTCGCGACCGGGCTCGCGCGTGCCTGGCATCCACAGCGTGGCCGGCACACCGGCGGCGTGCAGCCCGGCCAGCAGGCTCAACGCATGGCGATGCCCTTTCAGGCGGGTGCCACGGCCCGGCAGCAGCAGCAACGGTGCCTCGCCGGCCAGCGCGGGATGCTGCTCGGCCACGGCCAGGCGCGCACGCCGATCCTGCCGGCCCACGCGCGGGAACTGCGCGACATCGACACCACGGGGTATCACCTGCAGGCGCTCGGCCGGCACGCTGGGGTAGTGCGTGCGCACGAACTCACGCACGCTGTTGGACACGCAGATCACGCGCTCGCCGCTGGTCATCACCGCGCTGTAGCGGCCCGGCGAGTTGAGCCCGTGCACGGTGGTGACCCAGTGCGGGCGGGTGGCCGCCGGCAGGTTGCGCACGGCGTACAGGCCCAGCCAGGCCGGCAACCGCGAACGCGCGTGCACGATATCCGCGCCCACCTCGTTGAACAGGTTACGCAGGGTCAGCACGTGGCGCAGCGTCAGCAGCGACTTGCGGCCGATGTCCAGGGTCAGGTGTTCGGCGCCACTGGCGAGCAACGGCTCGACCAGGCGCCCACCGGCGGACACGACGATGGCCCGGTGGCCGGCGGCAACCAGGGCGGAGGCAATCTCAAGGGTGGAGCGTTCGACCCCGCCGGAGTGCAGCGCCGGCAGCAGCTGCACCACGGTCAGTCGGCGCACAGTGTGGTCCGCGGATCAGTCGGCGAGCACGAACACGGCGCCGCAGTACGGGCACGCAGCCTCGCAGTTGGGCTCGTCTTCGATCGGCAGGTACACGCGCGGGTGCGAGTTCCACAGCGCCATTTCCGGCGTCGGGCAGCTCAGCGGCAGATCGCTGCGGTGCACGGTGTAACGCTTCTCGGCATTGGCGGGCGCGGTGGCGGTATGGCTCATGGCGTGGACACACAAAGGGGGTTGCGAGACCGCCGATTCTAGCATCTGGCGGCCGCCGAAGGCCGCTGGAGCGGAGGGCGCCAGGTTGAAGCGCTGGCCATCTGCGGGGGAGAACCACCGGACCTTTTAAATCGATCCAAATCCATTGTCAATATTTCGAAATGAAACGAATTTGCCGTATTTGGATCGAACTAATTGCACTTGTCACAGCCAGTTGTCGTGATGCAGGATCAGCGGGTACCGATCATCGACCCGATCGCCTGCCCGACCCCCACCGGACATGCATCGCCTCTTTCCTGCCGTCCACGATGGCTGGGGCGACGCCGTCTGCTGTGGCCATCGATGCGGGTCCTGCCTGCCGCCTGCCCTCCCCGGGAGACCCTTGCATGACCCTGTCCCACCTGCGCCCCGTCCGCCGCGCCCTTCCCCTCGCCCTGGCACTGGCCTGCGTATCGATCGCCCTGCCGGCCGCCGCGCAGGGCCTGCAGACCTCCTTCGAGCCGGGCCAACCGGCCCCGGCCGCGGCGGCCGGCGACGGCGCCCTGCAGGTACGGATCGGCAGTGGCCCAGCCGCCCCCTATGCCTCCAAGCCCGGCGTCGGCTACAGCGGCCTGCACGCGCTGCACTACGCCAGCGCCGGCGGCCAGGCGCGCCGCCAGCTGTTCACGACCGACCTGGCCATCGAAGCCGATACCACCCTGTCCTGGCTGGTGCTGCCCGAGATCGTCGGCAAGGACACCGTGGCCTCGACTTACGTCTCGCTCGATCTGGTGCTCGACGACGGCACCCGGGTCTCGGCGAGCGCTGCGCGCGATCATCACGGGGTGGCACTGGGTGCGCGTGCACAGGGCGACTCGAAGACGCTGTACCCGCAGCAGTGGGCACGCAAAGCCGTTCGTCTGGGCGATACCCCGGCCCTGCGCGGGCGTCGCGTGGTCGCGCTGGAGGTGGAGGTGGCCAGCGCCGATGGCGCACCGGTGGCCGGCTGGATCGACGATGTCCGCCTGGACACGCAACCGCGCAGTACGCCGCAACGTCCCTCGGATTGGGTGCTGACCACCCGCGGCACGCAGGCCAATGGCACCTTCTCGCGCGGCAACAATTTCCCGGCCACCGCCGTGCCGCACGGCTTCAATTTCTGGACGCCGGTGACCGATGCCGGCTCGCTGACCTGGCTGTACCGCTGGAACGAACAGAACGACGCAGCCAACCGCCCTGCCCTGCAGGCGCTGGCGCTGAGCCACCAGCCCAGCCCGTGGATGGGCGACCGCCAGACCTTCCAGGTGATGCCATCGGCGACCCGTGGCGTGCCCGAAGCCGACCGCAGCAAGCGTGCGCTGAGCTTCTCGCGCGAGAACGAGCAGGCCCGCCCGTACCGCTATGACGTGCGCTTCGACAACGGCATCGCCGCCTCGATCGCACCGACCGACCACGCCGCCGTCTTCCGCTTCGCGTTCCCCGAAGGCGGTGATGCCAATCTGCTGTTCGACAACGTCGACGCACGCGGCGGGCTGACGCTGGATGCGGCCACCCAGACACTCTCCGGCTATACCGATACGCGCAGTGGCCTGTCCACCGGCGCCACGCGCATGTATGTGGTGGCCAGCTTCGACCGCCCGTGGCGCAGCAGCGGCACGGTGAAGACCGGCCGCCCGACCGGCTACATCAAGTTCGATGCGGGTACCGAGCGCCGCGTCACCATGCGCATCGCCACCTCGTTGATCTCTGTCGAGCAGGCCCGTCATAACCTGGCCCTGGAAGTGGCCGCTGCCGACGATGTGGATCGCGTGGCCGCGCGTGCGCAGGAAGCGTGGGACCAGCGCCTGGCCCGCTTCGATGTGGGCGATGCCAGCGACGACCAGAAGACCACCTTGTACTCCAACCTGTACCGCCTCTACCTCTACCCCAATTCCGGCCATGAAAACGCCGGCACCGCAGCGGCGCCGGACTGGCGCTATGCCAGCCAGGCCAGCGCCTCGGATGAGAACACCGACGGCAGTGCCACGCGCAGCTTCGCGCCGGTGCGCGATGGCAAGGTGTACGTCAACAACGGCTTCTGGGATACCTTCCGCACCACCTGGCCGGCCTATGCGCTGTTCACCAAGGACGACGCCGGCGCGCTGGTGCAGGGTTTCATCGAGCAGTACCGCGCCGGTGGCTGGGTCGCGCGCTGGTCCTCGCCCGGCTATGCCGATCTGATGGTGGGCACCAGTTCGGACGTGGCCTTCGCCGATGCGTGGCTGAAGGGCATCGGTGGCTTCGACCCGCAGGAGGCCTACGCTGCCGCACTGAAGAACGCGACCGTGGTGCCGCCGGACCGCCATGTCGGGCGCAAGGGCATGGACCGTTCCACGTTCCGTGGCTATGCCACTGCCGACGTGCATGAGGGCATGTCGTGGACGATGGAAGGCGCACTCAACGATTTCGGCGTGGCCAACATGGCCGAGGTACTGGCCAAGCAGGCCGATACGCCGGCTGCGCGCGAACGCTATGCGACCGAGGCCGACTACTTCCGTCACCGCGCCGGCACCTACGCCACGTTGTTCGATCCCGCCGCAGGCTTCTTCCAGGGTCGCAAACCGGATGGCAGCTGGCGTCTGGACGCCAAGGACTACGACCCGCGCGTGTGGGGCCATGACTACACCGAATCCAACGGCTGGACCTTCGCCTTCACCGCCGCGCACGACGGTGAAGGCCTGGCGGCCCTGTACGGCGGCCGCGCGCAGTTGGCGGCCAAGCTGGATACCTTCTTCGCCACGCCGGAAACCGCCGATGCGGCGTTTGCAGGCTCCTACGGCGGCACCATCCACGAGATGACCGAAGCGCGCGATGTGCGCATGGGCATGTACGCGCACAGCAACCAGCCGGCCCACCACATCCCATGGATGTACCTGTATGCCGGGCAGCCGTGGAAGACCCAGCAGCATGTGCGCGAGATCCTCTCGCGCCTGTACCTGGGCAGCGAGATCGGCCAGGGCTACCCGGGCGATGAGGACAACGGCGAGACCTCGGCGTGGTACCTGTTCGCCTCGCTGGGCATCTACCCGCTGCGCATGGGCGCACCGGAGTACGTGATCGGCTCGCCGCTGTTCCGCCATGCCCGCGTGGCGCTGCAGGGCGGCGCGGTGCTGACCGTCAACGCGCCGGAGAACTCGGCCACCAACATCTACGTGCAGTCGCTGAAGGTCAACGGCACGCCGTGGACCAAGACCTGGCTGCCACACGAGCTGCTCGCCAAGGGCGCCACGTTGGACTTCGTCATGGGCCCGGAGCCCTCGCGCTGGGGTACCGGCCCGGACGATGCGCCGCGCTCGCTGACCGCGCGCGGCCAGCAGCCGGCCCTGCTGCATGATCTTCTGGGCAGCGGCGCGACCGCCCAGCTCGGCGATGGCCGCGCGGCCGCCGCGCTGATCGATGACGATGCGGCCACGGCACTGCCGTTGGGCGGCTCGAGCACGATCACCTTCAGCAATGTCGCAGCGGGTACGCCCGCGATGTACACACTGACCAGTGGCAACGGCCCGATCCGCGGTGGCGAGTGGACGCTGGAGGCACGCACCACCGGTGGCCGCTGGGTGCAGGTCGACCAGCGACGTGGCGAAGCCTTCGCCTGGGCAATGCAGACCCGACCGTTCCGCATCGCCCAGCCGGGCCGCTACGCCGAGTACCGGCTGCGCATCGGTGCACCGGGTCGCCTGCAACTGGCGGAAGTCGAACTGCTCGCACCGGCGGCGACGCGATGAGGACTGCCCTGCCGATCCCCCGTTGCCTGCTGACCGCCGTGCTCGTCACCGCCGGGCTTGCCGATGCGCACGCGTTCGAGACCACGCAGACCCGCGAGGACGTGACCCTGCACTACCGCGACGCCAGCGATGCGCTGGCCGCGCCGGTGCGCGAGCGCATCATCGAGACCTTCTTTGGCGCGTATCTGCGCGAGCGCGCCGATTTCCATCCGGCCGCACCGACGCAGGTCGGCATCGTGATCGACCCGGCTTACGACGGCATCGCCTTTGTCGGTGAGAAGGCGCAGGCGGCGACGATCACGATCAACCCGGCCTGGTTGCACACGCACCCGGGCGACATCGATCTGGTCACCCACGAGGCGATGCACATCGTGCAGGGCTACCCGGAGTACGCCAATGCGCGCGTGCCGGGCTGGCTGGTGGAAGGCATCGCCGATTACGCCCGCGACCGCTACGGCAAGGACAACGCCGGGGCGGGCTGGGCACTGCCGACACAGGTCAAACCGGAGCAGAACGTCGATACCGGCTACCGGGTCACCGGTGCGTTCCTGGCGTGGAGCGAGGCGCAGCATCCCGGGCTGGTGAAGGCGCTTGATGGTGCGCTGCGCGAGGGCCGCTATACGCCGGCGTTGTGGGAAACACTCAGCGGCGTGACGTTGCCGGCTCTATGGGCGCAGTACGTGCGGACACGCTGATTACTACAGGTGACGGGTCGGCGCCTGCCAGGAGCCGGCCAGCGGCCGGCACTACCGGTGCCATCGCTGCCGTCTTCAGCGCGCGCCGACCAAGCCGGCGTAGAGCGCGAATAGCTGCTGGAAATACCGCTTCGTGCGTCGATGGTGCATGACACCGTTCCCGTGGCCGATCGTGGAGGATCTGGTCGGGCCCAGGGTGGCGACGCCCCCACCGGAGCGCCGCCACGGCCGGGCCGCGTGGGGGTATTGGGCGCTTGGGAGGTTGCAGGACGGTGACGCGGGGGCTACCAGAATATGAGCGGCCACGGAACAAACGGCGTAGATCCACGCCATGCGGGGAGACCGCACGCAGCGCGGCACATGCCAAGTGCATCCACGCATGGCGTGGATCTCCCTGTTTCGCTGCGCGCAACCAGAACGCGCCCCGAAGGGCGCGTTCTGGCAACTCAGAGGAGGAAAGAACGCCTTACGCGTTCTTCTCCGCCTCCAGCTGCTTGCGGATCTGCGCATCCACGGCCGCGATGGCGGTCATGTTGAGCACGCGGCGCGAGGTCGCGCTGGTGGTCAGGATGTGCACCGGCTTGGCCACGCCCATCAGGATCGGGCCGATCGCCACGCCGTCGGTGAACACGCGCACC
Source organism: Stenotrophomonas sp. PS02301 (assembly GCF_029959485.1). Classification (NCBI taxonomy): domain Bacteria; kingdom Pseudomonadati; phylum Pseudomonadota; class Gammaproteobacteria; order Lysobacterales; family Lysobacteraceae; genus Stenotrophomonas; species Stenotrophomonas sp. PS02301. The sequence goes on along the minus strand of NZ_JASCOO010000022.1, from coordinate 15,523 downwards.
AGGTTGTAGGCGATGTTGGCCGCTTCCAGGTTGGGCAGTACGAACAGGTTGGCACGGCCCTTCAGCGTGCTGTTGGGCAGCAGCTTCTGGCGCAGGGCTTCATCCCATGCGGTATCCCCCTGCATTTCGCCATCCACGTTCAAGCGCGGGTTGCGCTTGAGCAGCATCTCGCGGACCGCCCGCATCTTCAGCGCGTCCTTGGAGTCGTGGCTGCCGAAGTTGGAGTGCGACAGCAGCGCCACCTTCGGTTCGATGCCGAACAGCTTCATGCGGTATGCCGCCTGCAGCGTCGCTTCGGTGATCTGCTCGGCGGTCGGGTCTTCCTGGACGTGGGTATCCACGAAGAAAAACACGCCCTGCTGGTTGATCACGCCGGTCATCGCCGAGGTCGAGGTCACCTTGGCTTCCAGCGGCAGCACGCTGCGCACGTAGCCGAGTTTCTTGTGGAAGCGACCGACCACGCCGGTCAGCATCGCGTCGGCTTCGCCACGCGCCACCATCACTGCGGCGATCAGGGTCGGGCGCGAGCGCATCAGGTTCTTGGCCGCAGCCACAGTCACACCACGACGGCCGGTGAGGTTGTGGTAGTACTGCCAGTACTCGTTGAAACGCGGATCGTCGTTGATGTTGGTGATGTCGAAATCGACACCGGCCTTCATGCGCAGGCCCAGGCGTTCGACGCGGGCCTCGATCACGTCCGGGCGGCCGATCAGGATCGGCTGCGCCAGGCCTTCATCGACCACGTTCTGCACGGCGCGCAGCACCACTTCTTCCTCGCCTTCGGCGTACACCACGCGCTGCTTGTCCGAACGCGCGCGGTCGTAGACCGGCTTCATCATCAGGCTGGTGCGGTAGACGAACTGGGCCAGCTTCTCGCGGTAGGCGCCCATGTCGGCGACCGGACGGGTAGCTACGCCGGAATCCATCGCGGCCTGCGCCACGGCAGCCGACAGCTCCACCAGCAGGCGGCGGTCGAACGGACGCGGAATCAGGTAGTCACGGCCGAAGCTCGGGGTCTCATCGCCATAGGCCGAGCCCAGGTCGCTGGCCTCGCGGCGTGCCATCGCGGCGATCGCGTGCACGCAGGCGATCTTCATTTCTTCGTTGATCGCGGTCGCGCCGACATCCAGCGCACCGCGGAACAGGTACGGGAAGCACAGCACGTTGTTGATCTGGTTCGGGTAGTCCGAACGACCGGTACCGATCAGCGCGTCCGGGCGGACCGAACGGGCCACTTCCGGCATGATTTCCGGGGTCGGGTTGGCCAGCGCGAAGATCACCGGATCCTTGGCCATGGTCTTGACCATGTCCGCGGTCAGGATGCCCGGGGCCGACAGGCCCAGGAAGATGTCCGCGCCATCGACGATCTCAGCCAGCGTGCGCTTGTCGGTATCACGCGCGTAGCGCGCCTTCTCCGGGTCCAGATCGGTGCGGCCGGTGTGGATCACGCCGTCGCGGTCGAAGGCCAGGATGTTCTCTTTCTTCAGGCCCAGCGAGACCAGCATGTTGACGCAGGAGATACCCGCTGCGCCCATGCCGGTGGTGGCCAGCTTCACGTCTTCGATCTTCTTGCCGGTGACGAGCATGGCGTTGAGCACGGCCGCGCCGACGATGATCGCGGTGCCGTGCTGGTCGTCATGGAACACCGGGATGTTCATCCGCTCGCGCAGCTTGCGCTCCACGATGAAGCACTCCGGTGCCTTGATGTCTTCCAGATTGATGCCGCCGAAGGTCGGTTCCAGCGAGGCGATGATGTCGACCAGCTTGTCCGGGTCGTTTTCATCGATCTCGATGTCGAACACATCGATGCCGGCGAACTTCTGGAACAGCACGCCCTTGCCTTCCATCACCGGCTTGCCGGCCAGCGGGCCGATGTTGCCCAGGCCCAGCACGGCGGTACCGTTGGAAATGACGGCGACAAGATTGCCGCGGGCGGTCAGTTCACTGGCCTGCTGCGGGTCGGCCATGATCGCCTCGCAGGCGTGCGCCACGCCCGGGGAGTACGCCAACGACAGATCGCGCTGGGTCAACATCGGCTTGGTCGCGGTGACCTTGATCTTGCCGGGCGGCGAGAGCCGGTGATAGTCGAGGGCTGCCTGTTTGAAATCTTCGTTGGACATCGCTTTCTGCAGATGAATGGGCGAGAGGAACAGGGGATCATACCCCCGTTGGCGTGGACGGACCTGTCGCTACGCTGTCGCGGTCATGCTGCAACCGCACATATTCCAGCACCGCGCACCGGGCCTTCAAAATAAAAAATGGCCGTGACGCCCCAGCAGGAACGGCACGACCATGCACCACACAATCAGGTCATCGGGCTCAATGCGCCGGGGCCGGCAGCGTGTCCGGCAGGTCGGCCACGACCAGCGGCGGCAGCTCGGCCTCACGGCCATCGAGCACCATTGCCAGGCGGTCGCGATCCAGCGCGTTTTCCCAGCGCGAGACCACCACGGTGGCCACCGCATTGCCGATGAAGTTGGTCAGCGAGCGGCATTCGCTCATGAAGCGGTCCACGCCCAGGATCAGCGCCATGCCGGCCACCGGCACTTCCGGCACCACCGCCAGGGTGGCGGCCAGGGTGATGAAGCCGGCACCGGTGACGCCAGCGGCGCCCTTGGAGCTGAGCATCGCCACCAGCAGCAGGGCGATCTGGTGGCCCAGGGTCAGTTCGGTGTTGGTCGCCTGGGCGATGAACAGCGCCGCCAGGGTCATGTAGATGTTGGTGCCGTCCAGGTTGAACGAGTACCCGGTCGGGACCACCAGGCCCACCACGGACTTGCTGCAGCCGGCCTTTTCCATCTTCTCCATCAGCGAGGGCAGCGCCGATTCCGAGGAGGAGGTACCCAGCACCAGCAGCAGCTCGGCCTTGAGGTAGCGGGCCAGCTTGAACACCGAGAATCCGCACAGGCGGCACACCACGCCCAGGATCACCGCCACGAACAGGAAGGCGGTCAGGTAGAACGAGCCGACCAGCCAGGCCAGGTTGACCAGCGAGCCGACCCCGTACTTGCCGATGGTGAAGGCGATCGCGCCGAACGCACCGATCGGGGCGGCCTTCATCAGGATGTGGACCAGGCGGAACACCGGGGCGGTCAGCGCCTCCAGGAAGGTCAGCACCGGGCGGCCCTTGGCGCCGGTCAGGGCCAGCGCGATGCCGAACAGCACCGCCACGAACAGCACCTGCAGGATGTTGCCTTCGACGAAGGCGCTGACCAGGGTGGCCGGGATGATGTCCAGCGCGAAGCCGACCAGGGTCAGCTCATGCGACTTCTGCACATAGCCGTTGACCGCGGTCTGGTCCAGATCGGCCGGGTTGATGTTCATACCCGCGCCCGGCTGCACCACGTGCGCCACCACCATGCCCACGATCAGGGCCAGCGTGGAGAAGAACAGGAAGTAGGCCATCGATTTGGCGAAGACCCGGCCCACGGTGCGCAGGTGGGTCATGCCGGCGATACCGGTGACGATGGTCAGGAAGATCACCGGGGCGATGATCATCTTCACCAGCTTGATGAAGGCGTCGCCCAGCGGCTTGAGCGATTCGGCGAAGGCCGGCTCGTAATGGCCGAGGATGGCACCGAGAACGATCGCCACCACCACCTGGAAATACAGTTGGCGGTAGAACGGCAGCGGCTTGGCCGCCAGCGGGGCGGTGGTGGGAACGTGCATGGAAAGCTCCGGCAGTGTCACGAAGGATGCCGGCCGCGCTGGGCGGCATCTGGCGTGGCCTTTTTACGCCCGCATCTCGCCAACGCAGATAACCTATTGGTACTAGCCCCCCGGTTCAGCTGGCCGGACTGCCTACACTGCCCAGGCACCGCGCCCCCACGGCGGCGGGTGGCCCGGCAGCGGATCAGGGGGAGAGACCCACAGATTTGCCGTCCGCGGCCGTTGTTGTTCTGCCCCACCCTTATCTAGCAGCTACCGCCCATGCGCCCTACGCCCCTGTTCATCGCCCTGGCCCTGACCACCGCCCCGCTCGCCGCCACCGCGGCCGACTGGGACAACTGGCCGACCAAGACCACCTTCAGTGACGGTACCGAGCTGGCAGCCACTGCCAACATTGCCTACGACCTCAACGACTTCTCCGGCGGCAGTGGCATCGACGATGCCGACGCCGTGCGCCGCAAGGAATTCGGCGCGACCCTGAAGAAGAAGGGCGTGTACGACGCCATGGTCTATTACGACTTCCAGGCCGACACCTGGCTCGACGTGTTCGTGCGCTTGGAAAGCAAGGCCTTCTTCGGCAGCGACATCGGCCGCTTCCGCTTCGGCTACATGAAGACCCCGGTCGGCCTGGATGCCGGCACCTCCTCGCGCGCCGGCAGCTTCCTGGAGACCGCCCTGCCCGTGCAGGCGTTCTACGAAGGCCGCCGCACCGGTGCCGAATGGGTGCTGGAGCGCCCGCAGTACCTGCTGCAGGCCGGCGCCTATGGCGGCAAGGACCTGCAGGGCGACAACCCCGGCACTACCCAGGCCATGCGTGCGGTGTGGACCCCGGTCAAGGCCGCGGGCGACGTCGTGCACCTGGGCCTGGCCTATTCGCAGGAAAACCCACGCGGTTACCGCGATGGCCGCGATGTCTCGCACCCGGCCAGTGCCCGCCTGCGCGCGCGCCCCGAAGCCGGCTTGACCGATATCCGTCTGGTCGACTCCGGCGCACTGATCACCGCCGACAAGATCGTGCGCACTGGCCTGGAAGGCATCTGGATCCGCGGCCCGTTCTCGCTGCAGGGCGAAGCGCTGCAGACCACGGTCAGCCGTGACGGCAAGCCGGATTACACCGGCAACGGCCAGTACGCGATGGCCAGCTGGATCCTGACCGGCGAATCGCGCCCGTACAACGCCGGTGCCGTGGCCAACGTCAAGCCGGCCCACGACTACGGCGCGGTGGAGCTGGTAACGCGCTATAGCCGTATCGATCTGGACGATGCCGACGTGTTCGGCGGCCGCCAGCACGATTGGACCATCGGCGCCAACTGGTACCTGACCTCGCACTTCAAGTTCCAGGCGAACTACGTCAAGGTCGACGCCAGCCGTCGCGGCGTGCGCAGCCAGCCGGAGATCTTCGAGCTGCGTGCCCAGATGCACTTCTGAGGCCGCCCGGCGGACGCGTTGATGCGCGTCCGCCCTGCCCTGCCTAGACTGACGGCATGTACCGCGTCTCCCGCTATCGTCCCTGGCTGCTGCTCATCGTCCTGATGCTCGGCGGCACGGCGCTGTGCGCGCTGCTGGCCGGGCGCTATGCCCAGCAGCGGGCACTGGACGATGAAAGCCTGCAGGTCCGCCGCCAGCTCGGGCTGTATGCCCAGACCCTGCAGCAGCGCATTGATCGTTTCGGCACCCTGCCGCAGGTGCTGGCGCTCGACCCGGACCTGCACCAGGCGGTCTCGCACCCCTTGAGCGCCGCCGAACGACAGCGGCTCAATCTCAAGCTGGCCCAGGCCAACAATGTCACCCGCGCCTCCACCCTGACCCTGATCGACCGGCACGGCATTGCCGTGGCCGCCAGCAACTGGGACCAGCCGACCAGCAACGTCGGCGAGGACTACAGCTACCGCCCCTATTACCAGCAGGCGATGGCACACGGCAGTGGGCACTTCTACGGCATCGGCATGACCACGGCCGTGCCGGGCTACTTCCTCTCCCAGGCGATCTACGACGCCGGCGGCAGCGTGCTGGGCGTGGTCGCGATCAAGATCGAACTGCGCGCGCTCGAACAGGAGTGGCTGCAGAGCCCGGACATCGTGCTGGCCACCGATGCCCACGATGTGGTGTTCCTGGCCAATGGCGATGCCTGGCGCTACCGGCTGCTGCGCCCGCTCGGCCCGCAGGAACGCAACGAGATGCTCGCCACCCGCCAGTACGCGGACCGCTCACTGCAACCCCTGCAGGCACGCACCGTGGAAGTACTGGCCGATGGCGGGCGCATGGTCCGCGTGGAGCAGCCTGCGCTGCCACGGCCGGTGCTGTGGCAGACCCTGGCGCTGAACGAGCCGCAGTGGAAGCTGCACCTGCTGCATGACGCCAGCGCCAGTGCCGCGGTCGGCCGGAGTGCTGCGCTGGCCGCCGGCGGCATCTGGCTGGCACTGTGTTTCCTGGGCCTGTTCGTGCAGCAGCGCCGGCGCCTGGCCGCGCACCGGCAGCGCAGCCGGCGCGAGCTGGAGAGTGTGCTCAAGCAGCACGCGCAGGAACTGCGCACCGCCCAGGATGGCGTGCTGCAGGCAGCGCAACAGGCCGACAGCGGTCTCAGCCGCAGCCTGGCGCACCTGCCGCAGGGCGTGGTGGTGATCGACAACGAGCAGAAGCTGGTCGCCTGGAATGCACGGTATCTGGAGCTGTTCCGCTTCCCGACCGGGTTGATCCGGGTCGGCCGGCCGATCGAGGAGATATTCCGCTACAACGCACGCCGCGGCCTGCTCGGGCCGGGGCCGATCGATGAAGCCATCGAGCGTCGCCTGAACCATCTGCGCAGCGGCCGCCCGCACATGCGCGAGAGCGAAAAAGACGACGGCACGGTGCTGGAGATCCGCGGCAACCCGCTCCCCGATGGCGGCTTCGTCACCAGCTATGCCGACATCACTGCCTACAAGAACACCGCACGCGAGCTGCGCTCGCTGGCTGATGCGCTGGAGCATCGCGTGGCCGAGCGCACCCGCGATCTGGATGAAGCGCGCCGGGAAGCCGAGCGCGCCAATCGCTACAAATCGCGCTTCGTGGCCTCGGCCGTGCACGACCTGCTGCAACCGTTGAACGCGGCGCGGATGTTCGTCTCAGTGCTGCGCGGCAAGCTGCAGGGTGACGCCCGCGAGCTCAGCGAGCACGTGGATGCCGCACTGGCCGCGCAGGACGCCATCCTCAACAGCCTGCTGGACATCTCGCGGCTGGAATCGGGCGCGCTGCAGACCCATGTGCGCCCCTTCGCACTGTCACCGCTGCTGGAAACGCTGGCCCGCGAGTTCGGGCTGGCCGCCGCCAGCCGCGGCCTGCAGCTGCACTGGGTGGATACGCGTGCCGTGGTGGTGAGCGATGAAGCGCTGCTGCGCCGCATCCTGCAGAACTTCCTCTCCAACGCGCTGCGCTACACCCCGCGCGGCCGCGTGTTGCTCGGCTGCCGCCGCGATGGCGATCAGCTGCGCATCGAAGTGCACGACCAGGGGCCCGGTATACCGGAGAGCCTGCAGAGCGAGATTTTCGAAGAATTCCGCCGGTTGGATGACGGTGTGGACCAGGAACGCGGGGCCGGGCTGGGTCTGGCGATCGTGGAGCGGATCGGCCGTCTGCTCGGCCATCCGATCCGGCTGCGTTCCACCCTGGGGCGCGGCAGTGTGTTTGCGGTAAGCCTGCCGTTGGGGGCGGCAGCGGACGTGGTGGCCGCACCGGCGCCCACGGTCGCCCCGGTGGTCGATAGTGGCGATGACAGTCCGTTGCGCCACTGCCGGGTCTGGAGCATCGACGATGATCCGCGCGTCTGCGCCGCCACCCGCGCGCTGTTGGAGCGCTGGGGCTGTGAGGTGGAACTGGCCGATGGGCCGCAGGCCGCGCTCGAGATCGCCTCGGCGTTCAATGTGCCCAAGCTCCTGCTGCTGGATGTGCGCATGGGCCAGTGGCACGGACCGGACCTGTACGAACAGCTGTGCGACCTGTGGCACGCGCGCCCGCCGGTGATCCTGGTCACCGCAGAGCGCGACGATGCGCTGCGCGCGCAGGCCGCGGAAAACGGCTGGGGGTTCCTGTCCAAGCCGGTGCGCCCGCCCGCGCTGCGGGCCCTGATGACACAGTTGCTGCTACGGCATCGCAGCTGAGCACGCGCCGCTAGACCCCTGCGCCCGCATCCCCTTCCGGCTCCAGGGCCTTCACCAGCACCGCCGCCTGTGTGCGGCTGTGGCATTCCAGCTTCTTCAGAATCGCGGTGACGTGCACCTTGACCGTGTTCTCGGCCAGGCCCAGCTCGTAGGCGATCTGCTTGTTGAGCAGGCCATCGGCCAGGCACAACAGCACGCGGAACTGCTGCGGGGTGAGCTGCGCCAGGCGGGTGGCCAGCAGCGCATCGGATTCGGAGCGTTCGGCCGCCATCGCCGGGAACCACACCCCGCCATCGAGCACCGCCGCCACCGCCTGGCCCAGGGTCTCGGCCGGGGCAGACTTGGGAATGAAACCGGCCGCACCAAACTGCTGCGCACGCCGGATCACCCGCGGGTGATCGTTGGAGGACACGATGACCACCGGCACGTCGGGATGCGCACCGCGTACATGCAGCAGCGAGGAGAACCCGCGAGCACCGGGCATGGTCAGATCCAGCAGGACCAGCTCGATCTCCGCATGCTGGTCCAGCGCTGTCTCCAGCGTGGCGGCGCTGGCCACTTCGATCACAGTGACCTGTGGCAGCGCCTGGCGAAGCGAATGCACGACCGCGGCACGCAGCAGGGGATGGTCGTCGGCGACCAGAACGGTGATGTCACTCATGCGCCGATTGTAATGAGGTTAAACGGCCAGCGGAGGCATCCCCAGCATCCCCGAGGTGCCAACCCAACCCTGCCTACACACGTTGAGCGTCTGGAGAAAAGCCCCCTTCGTGTTGAAGGGGGCGCGCCAACGGCGCGGGGTTGAGGTGGAATGCGAGGGCAGCAGGGACGGCGAGGCCGTTGTCGGCCTCACCGTCCCTGCTGCATGCTGCCGCGCCACGCGTCCAGGAACTGGCGCCGCTTGAGCCCGTCCAGGTACACCAGCAAGCCCGGGCCGAGCTGGATCGGGCGGTAGCTGCGCTCTGGCGACGCCCCCCGGCGCTGGCCCGCCGCCGGCAGGATCGGCATCAGCCGCGCCTCGCGCGAGAGCACCTGCTGCCCGCGGGGCGACAGCAGGTAGTCCAGGAACCGGCGGGCTTCCCCGGGGTGCTGGCCGCCACGCGGAATCACCGCAGTACGCAGCATCACCAGGGTGTAGTCCTCCGGCTCGATGATGCCCAACGGTGCACCGGCATCGATGCGGGCCTGCGCATACGATCCCAGCACGTTGTAGACCAGCGAAAGTTGTCCGCTGCTGACCCGGTCCAGCAGCACGCCGGTGCGCTCCTCCAGCTGCACCCGGTTGTCGCCGAGTGCGCCCAGCAGCGCGCCGGCCATGCTGCCGCGCTGACCATCCTGGGTAGCGAGCAGATACCCGACGCTGCTGCGCTGCACGTCGTAGGTGCCCACCCGGCCCAGCAGCGGTGCATCCGGCGCACGCAACAGCTCCAGCAGTTGGCGGCGCGTGTGTGGCACGCGCGCCGCCGGCAGCATGCGCGTGTTGTAGACCATCGCGACCGGCTCGTAGCTGATCCCGAACGCCTCGTGCCGCCACTGCGCCCACGCGGGCAGCGCATCAGTCTGTGCCGAGCGATGCGACAGCGCATGCCCGTCGTTGACCAGCTTGGTCTGCAGGTCCATGCCGCTGCTGATCAGCATGTCCGGTGCGGTCGAGCTGCTGCGGTCACGCAGGTAGCGCGCGTACATCTCCTGCGCGATCACGTCCTCATAGACGATCTCGGTGCCCGGGTGCAGCCGCTGGTAATCGGCAATGACAGTCGCAAACACCTCGATATCGGTGGAACCGTGGATGCGCAGCTGCGCGGTCGGCGTGCCCTGCGCGGGAAAGCGCTGCACGTCGCCGGGATCGGCGGATGCAGTGACAGCGACCACCATCAGCAGCAGACCGGTCAGAACGTTCATGCGTGCCTCCTCGGCATCCGGATGGTGGCGATCAGGCCGCCGCCCACCCGGTTGGACAGATCGATGCAGCCGCCATGGCTGTCCACCACCCGCTTGACGATCGCCAAGCCCAGCCCCGCCCCTCCGGCCGCCGCGCCTTCGCCCCGCGCGAAGCGCTCGAACACGCGCTCGGCATCGGCGGGGGCAATACCGGGGCCATGGTCGGCAATGGTCAACACGCAGTGGCGCTCCTCGGTGGTCAGGGCCACCTGCAACGCGCCGTCACCACCGTATTTGAGCGCATTGTCGATCAGGTTCTTGATCGCTTCGCGCAGCAGCAGTGCATCGCCGTTGACCCACGCCGGATCGCGGGTCACCGCCAGCTGCACGCGGGGGGCCGGCAACGCCTGTGGCACCGCCTCGTGCAGGGCCTGGTGCGCGATCTCGGCCAGGTCAACCAGTGCGAAACGCTGCAGGTTGGCGCGATGGATCACGCTGGCATCGCTGAGCAACTGATTGAGCAACCGGCTCATGTGCGTGGCATTGCGCTCGATGGCCTCCAGGCTGCGGCGCATGTCCTCAGGGTCTTCGTCGTCCAGCGCCAACTGCGCCTGCGCACGCAGCGCGGCCAGCGGGGTGCGCATCTGATGGGCCGCCTCGGCCATGAACGCCCGCAGGGTTTCATTGCTGTTCGAGAGCCGGCCCATGAAGTGATTCAGCGCGCCGACCATCTGGTCCATCTCCTGCGGTGTGGTCGCATCCAGTGGGCGCAGGTCGGAGGGTTCGCGTCTGGACAACTCGCGTTCGACCCTCACCAGCGGGCGCAGCGCACGGTGCACCCCCAGCGCGACCAAGGCCAGCGACAACAGCGACAACACCACGATCGCCACCAGCGCGCGGGTCACCATATCTTGTGCCAGCGCCTCGCGCGCCCGCCGGGTCTGCCCCACCTGCACACGCACCTCCGCCTGCGCGGAGGGTGATGAGACCCGTCGTGAGACCACCACGAAGCGCACCGTTTCACCGCTGTAGGGCGCGTCGAACAACTGCGGGCGATCGGTCGGCGTGCGCGGCGGCGCGGGCAGGTCGTCGTAGCCGGTCACGGTCTGGTTGCGCGCATCGAAGACGCGGTAGAACACGCGGTCTTCCGGTGCCATCGCCAGCAGATCGAGCGCGGCATACGGCAGATCGACCTGCCACTGCGCGTCCACCAGCGCCACCGAATCAACGATCGACAACGCCGAGGACACCAGCAGGTGATCGTAGGAGCGGTTGGCGGCACGCTGGCCATAGTCACGCGCGCCAAAGAACAAGGCGACGGCGAACAGCGCCATCAACCCGCCCAGGTACAGCCACAGCGTGCGCCGGATCGAGGATGGCGCGCGCGCCTCAGTCACCATCGGGACTGCCCTCGGCCGCCGCATCGTGCGCCTCAAGCAGATAGCCACTGCCGCGCACGGTCACGATCCGCAGCGGTGCCTGGGCCAGCTTTCGGCGCAGGCGCCCGACATACAGCTCGATGGCGTTGGGTCCGGCCTCGTCATCGAAGCCGAACAGCCCGTTGCCGATCTCGTCCTTGCCGACCACCTGCCCGAGCCGGCCCATCAGGATCTCCAGCAGCCGGTATTCGCGGTTCGGCAGCTCGATCGGCTGACCGTCCAGGCTGACCCGGTGCGCGGCGTTGTCGAACTGGAAGCCACCGATCTGCACCACCTCGCTGGCCTGCCCACGGGTACGCCGCAACAGCACACGGCAGCGCGCTTCGAACTCGCGGAAATCGAACGGCTTGCCGAGGTAATCATCCGCGCCCACGTCCAGTGCCTGCACGCGGTCCTCGATGCCATCACGTGCGGTGAGCATCAATACCGGCGTGCTGTCACCGCGCTCGCGCATGCCGGCCAGCACGCGCAGCCCATCCAGTTTGGGCAGGCCGATATCCAGCACGACCAGATCGAACGACTGGTAGCGCAGCACGCTCGCCGCCGCCAGCCCATCGCTCTGCCAATCCACGGCATGGCCACTGCGGCGCATGCGGCGGACGATCGCGTCGGCCAGGTCCGGGTTGTCTTCCACCAGCAGGATGCGCATCGGTCGGGATCGGAAAAGGTGCGGGAATGCTAGCGCGTGCGAGCCCCGCCGTGCGCTTCGCTGCGGTGCAGCACTGGCTGACAGGTGGATGACAGCATCCCGGCACTAGGCTGCGCCATCGCGTCATCACCGAACATCCGGTACCTGGGAGGGTCCATGGAACTGAACGCACTGCGCTGGTGCCTGCCGGCCGCCTGCACGCTGTTGTGGGCCGCGCCCGCCTGGGCCGCCGACGACCGCGATGACGACCGCCCGGTCACCGCGACCCTGGGCGGCCGCCTGCACCTGGATTTCGCCGACTTCGACAACGACCGTCGCGGCACCCCGAACAAGGACGACACCGAGATCCGCCGCGCGTGGGTGGATGTCTCGGGCAGGTTCTTCGCCGTCGACTACAAGCTGGAAGCGGATTTCTCCGGTGATCGGGTCGAGGCCAAGGATGTGTTCGTCAGCCGCAGCTTCGGCGATGCCGGCAAGCTCACCGTGGGCCAGTTCAAGCAGTTCTTCTCGCTGGATGACCGCACCAGTTCCAACTACGGCAGCTTCCTGGAGCGCGGCAATGCCGGCACCACGCTGGCACCGCTGTACCGGCTGGGCGCGTCCTGGCAGGCTGCGCGCGGCGACATGACCTGGGCTGCCAGCGCGTACAGCCTGGAAAGCATCGACGCTTGGCAGGTCAAGGGCCGCGCCGCCGGTGGCCGCGCCACCTGGGCACCCGGCGCCACGGCCGGTGATGTCCTGCACCTGGGCCTGTCGCTGGCGCATGAGCGCTACGACAACCCGGGCACGGACGGCGTGCCTGCCCTGCGCATCCGCCCGCGCCCGGCCGGTCATCTGTCCGACAACAGCCGCCTGACCCTGGTCGATTTCTCGGCCGGCCGCGACACCGACGTCAACAAGTGGTCGCTGGAGTACGCGCAGGTGCGCGGCCCGCTGTCCTGGCAGGGCGAATTCAGCGGCGCCACGTTCGATGACGGCAGCCAGCGCGGCAAGGTCCTGGCCGGCTACGGGATGCTCAGCTGGTTCGTCACCGGTGAATCGCGCGTGTACGACCGCAAGACCGGTCGTTTCGGGCGTGTCAAGGATTTCCAGCACGCCGCCGGCGCGTTCGAACTGGCACTGCGCTATGACCAGATGCGGGGCGACCAGCACCTGATCGGCCAGCCCGACCTGCGCGACGGCCAGACCGAGGCGTGGACGCTGGGTGGCAACTGGTACATGCGCCCGAACCTGCGCTTCATGCTCAACCTGATCGAAAGCCGCAACCGCGACCGCCTGGCCGAGGCCACCGTGGACCGCACCCGCGCGGTCACGGGCCGCCTGCAGTACGACTTCTGATGCCCACTTTCCGCACCGTTTCCTCTGGAGAATGCAGATGATGCTGAGCATCCTCGGCTTTGGCATGGTCATTACATTCATGTACTTGATCATGAGCAAGCGGCTCTCGCCGCTGGTCGCCCTCATCACCATTCCGATCCTGTTCGCGCTGATCGGCGGCTTCGCGGCCGGCATAGACGACATGATGCTGGAAGGCATCAAGAAGATCGCGCCGACCGGCGTGATGTTGATGTTCGCCATCCTGTACTTCGGGGTGATGATCGATGCGGGCCTGTTCGATCCGCTGGTGCGGATCATCCTGCGCTTCGTCAAGGGCGACCCGATGAAGATCGTGCTCGGCACCGCCATCCTGGCGATGCTGATCTCGCTCGACGGCGATGGCTCGACCACGTACATGATCACCGTGTCGGCGATGCTTCCGTTGTATCAGCGCCTGGGCATGAACGCGTTGAACATGACCTGCGTGACCATCCTCGCCGGCGGCGTGATGAACCTCACCCCGTGGGGCGGCCCGACCGCCCGCGCCGCCACCGCGCTGCATGTGGACCCGGCCGACGTGTTCGTGCCGCTGATCCCCTCGATGGTGATCGCCTGCGCCGGCGTGCTGGTGCTGGCCTGGTACCTGGGCATGAAGGAGCGCCGCCGCCTGGGCGTCGTTACCCTGCCCCAGGGCGGCAGCTGGATGGACAACAGCGTCTCCGATGATGGCAATACGCTGCCGACGGTGGAAGACGCCGAAGACACCAAGCGCCCGAAGCTGCTGTGGGTCAACCTGGGCCTGACCATCGCGCTGATGACTGCGCTGATCCTGGGTGTGCTGCCGATGCCGGTGCTGTTCATGGTCGGCTTCGCGATCGCCCTGGTGATCAACTACCCGAACCTGGCCGAGCAGCGCCGCCGCGTGGTCAACCATGCCGGCAACGTGCTGTCGGTGGTCTCGTTGATCTTTGCGGCGGGCATCTTCACCGGCATTCTCAACAACACCGGCATGGTCGAGGCGATGTCGCACAGCTTCCTGGCGATCATCCCCGACAGCTGGGGGCCGTACCTGGCGGTGATCACCGCGCTGGCCTCGATGCCGTTCACCTTCTTCATGTCCAACGACGCCTTCTACTTCGGCGTACTGCCGATCCTGTCCGAAGCGGCCGGCAACTACGGCATCACCCCGGTGGAGATGGCGCGCGCCTCGCTGGCCGGCCAGCCGGTGCATCTGCTCAGCCCGCTGGTGCCCTCGACCTACCTGCTGGTCGGCCTGGCCAAGGTGGAGTTCGCCGACCACCAGAAGTTCACCCTGAAGTGGGCGATCGCCATTTCGATGCTGCTGATGTTCGGTGGGCTGCTGTTCGGCCTGTATCCGCTTGCGTCCTGACCCGCCTACCAAGGAGCGTTCCGCCATGACTCTTCGCATCGCTTACGTCACCAGCGCCATGGGCAGTGTCGGCACTGCCATCTGCCAGAAACTGGCCCGCAACGGCCACACCGTGGTGGCCGGCTGCGCACCCAATTCCCCGCGCAAGGCCGCCTGGCTGCGCGAGCAGCGCGAACTCGGCTTTGATTTCATCGCCTCGGAAGGCAACGCGGCGGACTGGTCGTCGACCGTGGCGGCGTTCGCGAAGGTGAAAGCCGAGGTCGGCGAGATCGATGTGCTGGTCAACAATGCCGGCGGCAGCCGCGATGTACTGTTCCGGCAGATGAGTCCGGACGATTGGAACGCGGTGATGGGCTCGAACCTGCATGCGCTGTTCAACATCACCAAGCAGGTGATCGATGGCATGAGCACGCGCGGCTGGGGCCGGATCGTGAACATCGGCTCGGTGAGTGCGCACAAGGGCCAGATCGGCCAGGTGAACTTCGCGACGGCGAAGGCGGCGATGCATGGCTTCAGCCGGGCGTTGGCCAATGAGGTGGCGACGCGGGGCGTGACGGTCAATACGATTTCGCCGGGGTATATCGCGAGTCAGTCGATCAGCAGTTTTCCGCCGGATGTGTTGGATCGTCTGGCAGGTTCGGTGCCGATCCGGCGGCTGGGTAAGCCGGAGGAGGTGGCGAGTCTGTGTGCGTGGTTGGCATCCGATGATGCGGCGTATGTGACGGGTGCGGATTATGCGGTGAACGGTGGTCTGCACATGTTCTGATGGTTTTGCGCATCCCACGTGATGCGTGGCCTCCCCCACGAGGTGAGCCGCGATGCTGGTTGGCATCGCGGCTTTTTTTTCTTCCGGGATTTCGGGAACGTTGGGCTACTTGCAATGGCAATGGCAATGGCAACAGAAACAGCAACTGCAACTGCAACGGTGGGGCAAAAGCCGGACTGCAGGCCCGTGTCGCGCTGGGCAGGCACGGGTGGGTTGGCGGGACCCGCTGCAAGTACGTCCATGTAAGCTCGTGTGTTGCCATCCATGGCAACACAC